>CAZDWG010000016.1:0-13378 GCA_964509005.1 uncultured Zetaproteobacteria bacterium | reverse complement strand
CGTCCGGTTCTGTGAGGGTGAAATTCAGTAATGAATGAACTACTCGACTAGTGAAAATTGGAAGTAAACTTGTAGAAACCTACAGCAGCCTCCGTCAACCGCATTTACTGTGACCGCATTCCAGACAGGTGTCACAGTTATCGAGCCGCACCAGCGCCTTGGCGTTACACATGGGGCAGCAGTGGGCATTTTTCATACCTTCCTCGCCCAGCGTTTTCTGCGCCATGGCACGCTTGGCTTCCAGTTCCGGCGTCGCCAGTTGGCCTTCCATCATGCCAATGGAAATCATGTGCTGTTGAATGACCTCACCAATCTCGGCAACCAGCGATGGCATGTATTTACCGCCCTTTTTGTAGTAGCCGCCGCGTGGGTCGAATACGGCTTTTAGCTCTTCAACCAGGAAGGTGACATCGCCGCCCTTCCTGAATACGGCGGAAATGACGCGCGTTAGCGCTACAATCCAGGAGAAGTTTTCCATATTCTTGGAGTTGATGAATATTTCAAACGGGCGTTTGTGCTCACCGGCTTCCCCACGTTTCATGATGACATCGTTAATGGTGATATATAGCGCGTGCTCGGACAGCGGCGTCTTGATCTTGTAGGTGGTGCCTTCGAGCACATCGTCGCGTTCCAGCAGTGGCGCAATCTGGGTGACCGTCGCTTCCTTTTGTTCGGACCCGGGCTTGATCACCTCATAGGCTGTAATCTGTTTTTCAATCTTTGTTGTCATGGTTATCCTCCTTTGTTTTTAGAGCCAATTGGCTCTAAAAATATCAGAATTTGCCGTAATATCCTTCTTTCAGGGCATCGAAGAGATTGGCGGCAGTGTGTGTTTCACCGTCATACTCAATCTCCTCATTGCCTTTGACTTCAATGGTTGTGTCGTCGTCCAGCGTGAAGCGGTAGAGGGTGTTTTCCAGATCCTCTTCCTTGACCAGTACGCCCTGGAAGGCCTCCGGATTAAAGCGGAAGGTGGTGCAACCCTTGAGTCCCTTGTCGTAGGCGTAGAGGTAGATGTCCTTGAAATCCTCGAAGGGGAAGTCGGTGGGCACATTGGCCGTCTTGGAGATGGACGAGTCTACCCATTTTTGTGCCGCAGCTTGAATATCCACATGCTGCTTTGGCGTGACTTCATCGGCGGAGATGAAGTAGTCGGGTAGTTTTTCCTCATCCGATTCGGAGAGTGGTATGGCCCTGGGGTTAATCAGTTCGCGGTAGGCAAGCAGTTCGAAGGAGAACACGTCTATCTTCTCCTTGGTCTTGCGGCCTTCGCGGATGACGTTGCGCGCATAATGGTGCGCGAAAGAAGGCTCAATGCCGTTGGAGGCGTTGTTGGCGAGGCTCAACGAAATGGTGCCGGTTGGCGCGATGGATGAATGGTGGGTAAAGCGGCAGCCGGTTTCCTCCAGATCCTTGAGTAATGCGGCATCGTCAGCATGGCCGGTATGGGCGAACTGCTGCATATAGCGCGAATAGCGCGCCCACAACACTTTGCCAGCCAGCGTATCGCCAACCTTGATGCCGTCGGCGGCCATTTCCGGGCGCAGGGCCATCAATGCCGGTGTGATGGCAACCTCCTCGTTCATGATGGGGGCAACGCCTTTCTCGCGCGCCAGTTCCAGCCCTGTTGCAAAGCCGGTTCGCGCCATTTCATAGGCAATCTGTTCGGTGAATGCGAGCGACTCTTCCGAGCCGTAGGGTGTACACAGCATGGCCAGGGCGCTGCCCAGGCCCAAAAACCCCATACCGTGGCGGCGCTTGGCTATGATTTCGTCGCGCTGTTTGGTGAGTGGCAGGCCGTTTATTTCCACCACATTGTCCAGCATACGGGTGAATACGGCAACAACTTCGCGGAATTTCTCCCAGTCGAAACGGGCATCTTCGGTGAAAGGGTCGTAGACAAACTTCGTCAGATTGATGGAACCCAGCAGGCAGGCGCCATATGGCGGCAGCGGTTGCTCACCACAGTTATGGGCATGCAGGCCGTTGGCATCGAAGGCATTGATGCCGGGCACCTGCACGTCAAACACATCCTCAGTGCCATCCGGTGCAATGTAATCCACCTCGGCAACGAAGCGTTCGCGGTTCAGTTTACGCTTGTAACCGCTTAACAGCGTACGCAGACGCATTTGTTTGCTGATATCCGCAAAACCAATACGCTCGTTAAAGACCGTCAGATTGCTACCCGAAATCACCAGTTCATGTTGCGCTTTGGTGGCATAAGCCTTCGTGCTGCCCCGACCGTCGGGCAGAACGCTTTTGCCTGCTTCCCGGCGATTTCGATAAATAGTGGATGCGATCCCCAGTCTTAGCAACATGCGTTGCACCGTTTGCAAACAAGGCAAATCACTCTGACTTAAACGTACGCTGACGCCTTTTTGCTGCGAGCCCTGTACGGAACCATCCGCATCAAAGAACCCGCGCAGGAAGCCTTCGTAAAAATCGGAAGACGCCCTCTCCATGGTCGGGGTAATGGATTTATCGCCAGGTTTCATGCCAAGATCAAAGGCCAAATCGCGCAAGGCGGACAATTTCATGCGCCATTCGCCGCGCCCTGTAATTTCATGGAACCCGGAAAAGTCACTCCGATGTGGTAATGTTCGGGCGGCCTGCTCCGCCTCTTGCAGCAATACGGATACGGCAGACGGCGTGAATCCCATCTCGCCATTGGCTGCCGCTTTATCCACCCAAACAGATAGTACGGCAGCATCTTCTTTGAGCGTACCATCACCAATGAGCAAGCCAAGCAGGTATCCATGCTCTTTGTTGAGGGCGCCGTTCCAGGTCAGGTTAGCATGGTGATGAAGCAGAACTTGGTCGCCAGCTTGTAAGTCTTGCGTTGCCGTCCATTCGGTTTCACATGACCAGCGCGTCAACCGGGTGACTTTTTGCACCTGATGATCGGCAGTTAGGCGCAATTGAAAGCCTTCCCTGGTTTGCAGCCGCATGACTGGTTTCGTGGCTGTTTTGAAAAACCCCTGTGAGCCACTTGCATGCGTGTTTCCATCCACGATGGCCGTGAATGAATCACCAACGAGGCCGACCACCTGACGCGGACCCTCCGACGTTTGCACCCATGTGTCAGCGGTCACGCATGGATTGGTTGCACGGACATCCTCGCAAAACCAGTTGTTGTTCATCTCGTTGACACGGTCAATGAGAATGAAGCCAGGCTCGGCATAATCGTAGGTGGAGGCCATGATAACATCCCACAAACGCCTGGCGCGAATTGTTTTGTACACCTTGCAAGCCACGCGCTCCGCCTCATCCGTGGCATATCCGCCGGATTTTACTGGCCAACTGCGCCACACGATGCGCGTATCCTTTTCCTCGAGTTCACTGCGATTGGCAGGGAATACTAGGTCCCAGTCGGCATCATCTTTCACGGCTTCCATGAAATCCTTTGTAATCAAACAGGACAGGTTGAACTGGCGCAAGCGCCCGTCTTCGCGCTTGGCGCGGATGAAGTCCATCGCATCCGGGTGGCTGATGTCGAAGGTGCCCATCTGCGCCCCGCGACGGCCACCGGCGGATGATACGGTGAAGCACATCTTGTCGAAGATATCCATAAACGAAAGCGGTCCGGAGGTATAGGCGCCAGCACCGCTTACATAGGCGCCCCTGGGGCGCAGTGTGGAGAACTCATAGCCGATGCCGCAACCGGCCTTGAGCGTGAGGCCCGCCTCATGCACCATGGACAAGATGCCATCCATTGAATCCGGCACCTGGCCGGAAACGGTGCAGTTGATGGTGGAGGTGGCGGGTTTGTGCTCGCGGGCGCCGGCATTGGAGATGATGCGTCCGGCCGGGATGGCGCCCTGTTCCAGCGCCCAGGTGAAGCGCTCACGCCAGAACGCGCGTTTGCCGGGCTCTTCCACCCCGGCCAGCGCCTGGGCGACGCGCGTGCAGGTGTCCTCAATGGTTTGGTCCACGGCCTCGCCGTGCTTGTCTTTCAAACGGTATTTTTTGTCCCAGATATCCGCGGATGCCGTCTGCAACGGAATATCGACGGATATGTTCGACGGTTGGGTCGCGATGTGTTCGGATGGCATAAGTTTGGCCAGACTCATGAATGATCTCCCTCTTGTTATAGATTGCGAAGTCATCAGAGCATCACGGATGACCAAATATGGTTTCATCCCCTGGAAACCATGGTGTTACCCTATAACCCTACATATTGGGTGTCAAGTGTCATTAAACAACTATGTGTTGGGTTTTTACCTAACATTTCATCCACCGTTTTTCCACAGCTTACTCCCCGTTCCGGGCCAGGGAGAGCAAACATGGCGCGTTCGCGGTTGGAGGGTGAGGGCGGGACTGTTACGATTGGCGCATGGATCAGCAGGCACATTTCGGTTTTGAAGCCGTGAGCCCGGCGGAAAAACGCCGACGGGTGATGGACGTATTTTCCTCAGTCGCGGAAAAATATGATTTAATGAATGATTTAATGAGTGGTGGCCTGCACCGTCTGTGGAAACGGCGCATGGTGGCGGTCGCCGCCGTTCGCGCCGGGTCGCGCATTCTGGATGTGGCGGCGGGTTCTGGCGATATTGCATCGGGGCTGATGAAGAAACCGGGTCCGGGTCTTGAATCGCGCACGAGTTCGGCAACCAAACAGGGGGTGCGCGATTCAAGACCCGGACCCAGGGTAGTTCTCACCGATTTGAACGGACCGATGCTGGCCTGTGGCGCGCGGCGGATGATTGACGCGGGCTTCCTGCCGGGACGGGCGGACTGCATTCAGTCCGATGGTGCAAGACTACCGTTCGCGGACGAGTCCTTTGATGTGGTGTCCATCGCCTTCGGCATTCGTAATTTCGTTGATATTGAAGCCGGACTAGCGGAATTTTACCGCGTTTTGGCGCCCGGCGGCCAGTTCATCTGTCTGGAGTTCTCCCGGCCTGTACTACCGCTGCTGGACGTCGCCTATGATGCATGGTCATTTAATGTGATTCCATGGATGGGCGGGCGGGTGACAGGGGATCGCGCCTCCTATCAGTATCTGGTGGAATCGATACGCCGCTTTCCGGATCAAAAGCGGTTTGCCAAATGGATCACCTGGGTGGGATTTGCATTGACGCGGTATGAAAACATGACGGGTGGCGTGGTCGCGTTGCATAGAGGATACAAAATATGAGCCGTTACCAATGAGTCTGATGTTTCTTCCCCTGCGTCTGGTCCCTGCACCGGTGCAGGCGGTTGTGCTGAGTACGGTGCTGGATTTATTTCTCAGCCGTGATGATTCCCTGACGCCCTTACTTGAAGGAATGGAAGGACGTGTATTCCGCATCCATGTACGGGATATGAACACGGTCTTTTATATGGGATTCCGTGCGGGAAGGCCATGGGTTCATACCTCATACGAGGGTGATGCTGATGTGCGCATTGACGCGACGACGTCAGGTTTTTCGCGTTTATGTTTTGCCCATGAGGATCCGGATGATCTGGTGTTTCAGCAGGTGCTGACACTGTCCGGGGATTCCGGGGCGATGCTGCGCTTCAAGAAACTGTTGCAGGCGGCGGATATTGACTGGGAGCGAGAATTGCGCGCCGGATTCGGTGAGTATTTCGGCAATCGCGTGGCACGGGCCGCGAAGGCCCTGATTGCGGCGGAAGCCAGAGTATCGTCTACCTCGCATCAAACCGTCAGACAGTGTCTGAAGCAGATGGACATTCCTGATCAGGAACGGTTTGAGGCATGGCTGGCCGGCGTGGAGGATGCCAGCCGCAGGATAAGCCGTATGAAATCACGGATGACACGGCTGGAAAAATCCGGCAGGGCCAAGGCATCCGCTACTGGTCCACATCATTCATGAATCATGCGGACTAAGCCATGATGCATCCGGGTGCCGGGTTTCGTCAGGGCTGGCGCTTGCTCGTGATAACCCATTTGTTGACTACCCATGGCATGGGTGCGCTGGCGGTGCGCATGCGTCTGTTCACGCCCTATGCATGGTTGATGCGGATCTTTCTGCGGAGCGAGGTGTCGCGCGATTTCGGCGTCCAGTTACGATTGCTGATGGAACGTCTGGGACCGACCTTTATCAAGTTTGGCCAGATGTTGTCCACCCGTGTGGACTTGCTGCCGATGGCCGTTGCGCTGGAGTTGAAAAAGTTACAGGACGCCGTGCCGCCGGAGGATTTTGCAACCATCCGTGGTGTGCTGGAGCGGGTGTTCAGGAAACCGCTGCTGGGTGACGATGGTGTATTCAGGTTGTTCGAGGAAACGCCGGTAGCGGCAGCTTCCATTGCGCAAGTGCACTTTGCCGAGTTGCATGATGGGCGGTCGGTGGCGGTCAAGGTGCGCAGGCCCGCGATTCGTAAGACCATCGAGGCTGATCTGGCCTTGCTTCAATTGCTGGCGAATCTATTTGACCGGTATGTGCCCGAATACCGGCGGCTTAAAGCGCCGCGTGTAGTAGAAGCATTTGCAGTCACCATCAAGGGTGAACTGAATCTGCGGGCGGAGGCCGCGCATGCCTCTCGTATTGCCGAAAATCTGTCCGATATGGAAGGGGTGTATATCCCCACCGTGATCTGGGATTATACCCGTACCGAGGTATTGACCACCGAGCGCATCGCGGGCATCTCCATTGATGAAAAAGCGGAACTGGTGGCCGCCGGACATGACTGCCTGAATCTATGTGAGCGCGCCGCCAGCCTGTTTTTCTACATGGCATTCGTGGACGGATATTTTCATGCCGATATGCATCCCGGCAATATCTTCGTGGCGAGCAATGGCGATATTATTCTGGTGGATTTCGGTATTGTCGGAAGGTTGGACATGAAGAGTCGGCGTTATCTGGCGGGGATGCTGCTGGCCTTTCTGAAAAAGGATTATCGCCGGGCGGCCATGGTGCATCTGGATGCCGGTTATGTGCCACCGGCTACGGATATGTCCGCTTTCGAGGATGCCTTGCGCGAGATAGGGGAGCCGATCTTCAACCGACCACTGGCTGAAATTTCATTGGCCGAATTGTTGTTTTGCATGTTTTCCGTGACGGAACGTTTCCAGATGGAAACGCAGCCGCAATTGTTGCTGTTGCAGAAAACCATGGTGGTCATCGAAGGGGTGGCGCGTGAGCTGGCTGATCAGGCCAATATCTGGGAGATGGCGCGCCCATTGGTGACGGAATGGGTGGCCAAAAATCTGGGGCCGACAGCGCGTTTGCAGCAGGGTGCGGAAGAGGTCCGGGCGGGGCTGGAGGGCTGGCTGGCGCTGCCTGCCCGGATTGAACAGGCATTGGCGGGGCGGGAAGGCAGCGTGTTCGTGCCACCATCCCTTGGCGTTCCCCTGTGGCAGCGGGTGGGTGGCATTGTGTGCGTGGCGGGCGGTAGTGCGTCCGTGATGCAATATGCGTCCGGGCCGTGGTTTTTACCGGTGGGATTGCTGGCCATGTCCATAGGTACAGGTCTGCTGCTGCGGCGCTAAAACGGAACGAACGTGGACCTGATGATGACTTTTCACAACGACGCGGTAGAATTTATGAATAGTGCAGGCTAGCTTGCCCCGCGTTTGCGCCAAAGGATTCGCAGCCATGCGACCGGCGAGGGATTCGTTGTGGACAAAGGAGAAGGCAAGGGCATGGCTGCATGGATGAATAATGCGGGGTAGATAGGTCAAAATATATCAGGAGTAACCCATGAACCATGATTTCGTGTTTACCAGTGAGTCCGTATCCGAGGGACACCCGGACAAGGTGGCCGATCGCATTTCCGATGGCGTACTGGATGCTATTCTGGAGCAGGACAAATTTGGCCGCGTCGCTTGTGAGACGATGGTGACAACGGGCATGGTGATGGTGGCTGGAGAAATCACCACCTCGGCCATTGTGGATTATCAGCAGATTGTACGCAACGCCATCAGGGACATCGGCTATAACTCCTCAAGCATGGGGTTTGACTGGGAATCGTGCGCGGTTCTGGTCAGTCTCGATAAACAGTCTCCGGATATCGCCCAGGGCGTAAACGAGGGGGAGGGTCTGGATCTCGATCAGGGTGCTGGCGATCAGGGGCTGATGTTCGGCTATGCAACGGATGAAACCGAGGTTTTGATGCCGACCGCGATCCATTTGGCTCATAAGCTGGTGGAGCAACAGGCATCTACACGTAAGGCTGGCGTCCTTGACTTTTTGCGTCCCGACGCCAAATCCCAGATCACGGTGCGCTACGAGGAGAGCCGTCCTGTGGCTATAGATGCCGTAGTGCTTTCCACTCAGCACGAACCGGATGTGTCCCATAAGGATTTGTCGGAAGCGATCATGGACAACGTTATTAAACCGGTGCTTGATCCAACCGGATTGCTGCATGCCGGTACGAAATATCACATCAATCCGACCGGACGCTTTGTGATCGGCGGTCCCGTCGGGGATTGCGGGGTGACGGGCCGCAAAATCATTGTTGATACATACGGTGGTTTTAGCCATCACGGCGGCGGAGCTTTCTCCGGCAAGGATCCGACCAAGGTGGATCGTTCGGCTTGCTATATGATGCGCTACGTTGCGAAGAACATTGTGGCGGCCGGCCTGGCTGAGCGTTGCGAAGTGCAGGTGGCCTACGCCATCGGCATTGCCCACCCGCTTTCGGTCATGATTAACACCTTTGATACCGGCGTGGTGAGCGATGCGAAGCTGGCCGATGCCGTGCGCGATGTGTTTGACTTGCGTCCCAAAGCCATTGTACAGGCGCTTGATTTGTTGCGACCTGTTTATGCGAAGACTTCGGCCTATGGTCATTTCGGTCGGGAATTGCCGGAATTCACCTGGGAACGCACCGACAAGGTGGAGGCGCTGAAGGCTGCATTGAGTTGATGATCTGATTCGTTTTCGCCGAGGGGCGCTGCAACCGGATCGCCGGTCAGGCTCGGCACATCATGGTTAACGGCGCCTGTTTATTTTGATACCTGGATCCTGCAAGTGTTTGTGCGTGCAGGATCCAGGTAATAACGGAGGAATGGTATGAGCGCTGTAGAACAACAAAATGTAAGGGAAAGCATTGTCGCCGATATGTCGCTGGTGGATTGGGGCCGCAAGGAACTGGCGATTGCCGAAACGGAGATGCCCGGCCTGATGGCGATTCGTGAAAAATATGCTGCGGAGCAACCGCTCAAGGGCGCCCGTATCGCCGGTTCCCTGCACATGACGATCCAGACCGGTGTGCTCATTGAAACGCTGATTGCACTGGGCGCCGAGGTGCGCTGGGCATCATGCAATATTTTTTCCACCCAGGACCATGCCGCAGCGGCGATTGCCGATACGGGCGTACCTGTATTTGCCTTCAAGGGCGAAAGTCTGGACGAATACTGGGAGTTTAGCCACCGTATCATGGAATGGCATGACGGCGGCATGCCGAACTCGATCCTTGATGATGGTGGCGACGCCACGCTACTGGTGATTCTCGGCTCCAAAGCTGAAAAAGATGCCTCGGTGCTGGACAATCCATCAAGCGAGGAAGAGGTGGCGTTGTTCTCGGCTATCAGGAAGCGCCTGAAGGATTCGCCGGGTTGGTATTCCGCGCGCCGGGCATCCATCAAGGGCGTGACCGAAGAGACGACGACAGGTGTGCACCGTTTGTACCAGATGCAGGAACGCGGTGAACTGCCTTTCCCGGCTATCAATGTGAATGATTCGGTGACCAAGTCCAAGTTCGATAATCTCTATGGCTGCCGCGAATCACTGTTGGATGGCATTAAGCGGGCGACCGATGTGATGATTGCCGGCAAGATTTGCGTTGTACTGGGTTACGGCGATGTCGGCAAGGGTTGTGCGCAGGCATTTAAGGGTATGGGCGCGACGGTGTGGGTCACCGAAATCGACCCGATCTGTGCATTGCAGGCAGCCATGGAAGGCTATCGCGTGGTGAATATGGACGATGCCTGCAAGCAGGGCAATATCTTTGTTACGACGACAGGCAACTATCATGTGATTACCCATGACCATATGGTGGCGATGCCCGATCAGGCGATCGTTTGCAATATCGGTCATTTCGACAATGAGATTGATGCGGCCAGCCTGAAGTCATATGAATGGGAGAATGTGAAGCCGCAGGTGGATCAGATTATCTTCCCCGGCGGTAAACGCATTACCTTGTTGGCTGAAGGTCGTTTGGTGAATCTGGGTTGCGCTACCGGGCATCCGAGCTTTGTCATGTCCAATTCCTTTTCCAACCAGACGCTGGCGCAGATAGAACTGTTCAATCAAACAGGACAATATGAAGCGAAAGTCTACACCTTGCCCAAGCACCTGGATGAAGAGGTTGCGCGTCTGCATCTGGCCAAGGTTGGCGTGAATCTGACGCAGCTTTCACGGGAGCAGGCTGATTATATCGGTGTGCCGGTCGATGGTCCGTACAAGCCGGAGCACTATCGCTATTAACCTGCATTATTCATGGACCCAGGCAGCATGGGCGACCTTTATGGTTATGGCGTTGCTGTTTGCCGTGCCCTTGCATGCCAAACCGTCCTCGGCGGATGCGCGGTTTGACAAAACGGGTGACGGCCTGGTGAATGCCGGAGACTGGAAACTGATGAGTAATAAAGAGAAGCGGGCCTATGCCAGAGCCTCCTTGCGCGAGCTTGGTCTGAATCCGGAGGCTGGAGTCGGTGGAGGTAAAACCAGGGAGGACCGCTACCTGGAAGGATTGCGCTCTGTCTATGGGCGCTAATCCTCATTTTATGTATTGTTGAAAAGGTGCGCGTCCGGTGGTATAAATCGCCACCTTTCACGGAGGGGTGGTGTTCAGCAGGGCCGATGATACAATTAGATTGCATGGGATGAGCTGTTGATCCGTAAGTCATGTGGGTGAATGCCGATATCCGTGGTGCGATGCGCTGGTCATTGCTCGCGGGTTTGGCCGCAAGTATTGCGACGTATTTAGCCTTGGGCGTGACGCTGGCGTTGAGCCTTGTGTACGGCGTTCTTCTGACGGTGTTTAGCAGCTTCTTTTTGGCCGTGCGCTGTCAGCGTGCTGGCGAAGTTGATAAAACAACCGGGCAGCGCTTGCTGTATTCGGGTGCGGCGATGCGGTTTCTAGGTGTGCTGGCGGCGCTGTTTCTGGCCTGTGGGTTAGGATTGCACTTGCTGGCCGTGGCTGGTGGCATGTTGTTGGCCCAGCTTGCATTGTTTGCATTCGCGGCGAGTCATGCGAGGCATTGGGATGCAAATGGCCGCGATGCGGTGGATTTTCGTGGCACGGGTTGTCGTAGCGCGGATTATCGTGGTGTGGTTTGTGGCAGTACGGGCGGCAGCGCCGTAAATACCGAATCAAAACGTATAAAAGGGGAGTAAGGCTTGGCGCAAGAGGGGCACAGCGGAGGGATCGCGGGACACCTGAATTATTGGACGTACAAGTTTGATGATTCCAATCCGTTCATGCAAATTCATCTGGATACCATGTTGACGTCTATTCTGGTGGCGGCAGGGATGATTATCTTTGCCATATGGCTGGGAAGACGTCTGACGGACGGCGCACCCAAAGGCGCCCAGAATTTTATGGAGTCCGTCGTAGGTTTTGTTGACGACACCGTGAAGGATAATTTTCCAGTTCATAATCCCTATATTGCGCCCCTGGCGCTAACTATTTTTGTCTTTATTTTCTTATGTAATATGCTTGATATTTTGCCAGCATTTCTGTTCGAGCATATTGCCGACCTGTTCGGGCTGGAACACTACCGGCAAGTGCCGACCAATGATCTCAACCTGCCAGTGGCAATGGCATTGTGCGTATTTTTCATGACCATGTACTATGAATTCAAGCTCAAACCGTGGCACTTTTGCAAGGGATTGCTGCTTGAACCCTTTGCCAGCCTGTTGCTTGGTGCCAAGAACCCTGTCGTTAAATTTCTGGGCGTGCTCTTGATTCCGCTGAATTTGACGCTAAAACTGATTGAGGAGCTGGCCAAACCCCTGAGCCTGTCTTTCCGGCTGTTCGGCAATATGTTTGCCGGCGAGGTCGTTTTTTTACTGATCTCTTTTCTGCTTCTCGGTGGCGGAGTTGTCGGCGTGGCATCGGGTTTCTTCGTAGGGCTGGCCTGGTCTGCGTTCGATGCGTTTGTCGGCATGTTGCAGGCATTTATTTTCATGATTCTTACCGTGGTATACTTGTCCGTCGCGCACCAGCCGGTAGAGCACTAATTAAAATAACGTAAGGGAAAAAAGGAGAAGTAACAATGGATGCACATACAATAATTACCGCTGCGACCGCGATTTCGGTTGGTGTGATTCTTGCGGCCGCCGGTTTGGGCTCGGCGATTGGCTGGGGTTTAATCACATCGAAAACGCTGGAGGGTATTGCGCGTCAGCCGGAGATGCGTCCGCAATTGATGTTCAATATGTTCATCTTTGCCGGATTGATGGAGTCTTTTCCGTTCATCATCATGGCTTTTGCGCTGTGGTTCCTGTTTGCCAACCCCTTCCTGGGTTGAGCAAAAAATAGAATCATACACGCGTAACGAGGTGAAGGTATGAGCATAGACCTGACATTTATAGGGCAGATTATCGTCTTTCTGGCGTTTCTTGGCTTGATGAAGAAATACTTGTATGGGCCACTCAGTGATTTGATGGAGCAGCGCTCGGCGAAGATCGCGGAGGGTCTGGCCGCCGCTGATGCCGGGAAAGAAGCGAGGGCCAGAGCGGAAGTCGAAGTTTCCTCGCAGTTGAAAGAGGCGAGAGGAAAGGCGCAGGAAATCCTGAGTGCCTCCGAGAAGCGTGCGGCTGAGATCAAGGAAGAAATGATCACAAAAGCGCGTGGCGATGCGCAACAGATTGTAGATGCCGCGCGTGAGGAAGTGGGCGCGGAGGTCAACAAGGCGCGCCAGGCGCTGCGTAAAGAGGTGGCGGATCTGGCCATGCTGGCAGCCGAACGCATATTGGATGTTGAACTGGATGAAAAGCGCCATGCTAAATTGATCGGTGATGTGATTAGCAAGGAAATGGGTCACGCATGAGCGCACGCTCCGTTGCCCGCCGTTATGCCCGCGCCCTGTTCGAGCTTGAGCAGGAAGGCGCTGATATCCGTATCTCTTTAAGTGCTGTTGCCGAGGTGGCTGCCGTTGCCGAGGTGCGTAAACTATTGGCGGCGTCACAGGTGCAGGCAAGGGACAAGGCCGCAGTGATTGAAAAGGCGGCTGGCAAGTTGTCCGGGGAAGTCGTGCGTCTGGTAGATATGCTGTGCGAACGCGGCAAAGCTGAGTTGCTTCCGGATATTTTCGAACTGTTTGAGAGTATGACCCGGCAGGCCGCGAGCGAGATTGAGGCCGATGTGGTGGCCGCGGTAAAACTCAATGCCGCATCGAAGGATAAAATTGCCAGGGCGTTGGGTAAGGTGGTTGGTCGCAAGGTTAAATTGAATGTTAGCCAGGATGCCGACATTCTGGGCGGGC
>CAZDWG010000015.1:0-14112 GCA_964509005.1 uncultured Zetaproteobacteria bacterium | reverse complement strand
ACCTTGCTGGGTGAGTTGCTCCAGGAGCTAAGACACTGGAAATAAATAAGTCATTGGAATCCACGCCCGAATTTGGGGCAGATTCGCCTGTTTTGATTGAACAAAACCGCAGGCGTAGCAGTAGCTACGGTGAGGATTTTGTGATTGAGGAACAGGTGAAGGTGTCCTGAAGGCTGGATGCGGAAACGATGATTTATTTATTTCCAGTGCCTAAGCCAGCCTGAACTCTTGAGTAACAAAATCGTAAATGTTTGATTTTGTTGCTCTTGGATTGGGAGCCCAAAAGTGGGATGAGGCGCTATTCATGAATCGCCATGATGGTCGATTCGGGCTTCCAGCCCTCACCCTTCGGCCTTTTTATGGAGTGGAAGAAAGGGCATGACAGCATTTATGAACAGTTCAGGTAGAGGCGTCGTAGGCGTCCGTTCCCCTGACGTTACAGGCCCAATGGCCCCCTGGCTTTTTCTGACCACTGGCATTCATCAAATATAGGGCAGAGAAAGCATTTGGGCTTGCGCGCCGTACAGATATAGCGCCCGTGCAGTACCAGCCAGTGATGGGCATGCTTCATATATTCATGCGGAATGACCTTCAGCAGTTCCTTTTCTACAGCCAGCGGCGTCTTCCCCGGCCCCAGCCCGGTGCGGTTGGCGACACGAAAAACATGTGTGTCTACGGCAATGGTCGGTCGGTCAAATAGTACATTAAGCACTACATTGGCCGTCTTGCGGCCGACGCCGGGCAGCATCTGCAGTGCCTCGCGGGAATCCGGAACCTGACTGTCGTGTTTGCGCACCAGTATTTCGCAGGCCTTGATAATATTCCTTGCCTTGCTGTTATAAAGACCAATGGAAGCTATATAGTGCTTCAAGCCTTCCTCCCCCAAATCCAGGGTGGACTGCGGCGTGTTAGCAACGGGAAACAGCTTTGTCGTGGCTTTATTGACGCTCACATCCGTGGCCTGTGCCGACAGAATGACGGAAACAAGCAACTCAAACGGACTGCTGTAGCGCAGTTCGGTTTCAGGTTCGGGGTTTTCGGCCTGAAGGCGATCAAATAAACGCCGGGTCGCCGCATCGGGCATGCTCATGTGAACCAACCGCGGCTTTTTAGCCTGAACTACCTATGGTAACTTCGTAAGAAGTCATCATGGGTTAACCTCCTTGAGGGTCATGGTTACCCGCCGTTTCACGATATCACCCGCCGGGTTTAAAACCTGTTCAACCAGGTCAAGACTATTACCGGTTATTTTTTCAATACGGCCATTGTGTTTCCCTATATAATTTCCCCGTCTGACGATATACCCCTTACCTTCTGCATCCTCAATCATAGCTACACGCTTCTTACCCATGCGCATGGTTGCCACCAGCTTAAGCGTTGCGAGGTCGAAAGCCTCCAGTACTTCACGCCCGCGGCTAGCCAGGTGTGACTGGCGCTCAGCCAAGAATTCCCTGTTTCGAGCTGCCACCAGCGCCAGATAGGAAGCAAAGGGGTCGCGCAGGGATTCAATATCCACATCCGGGCCTTTGACCAAATGCCGCATGGCATCAGGGATGACATCTTCATGGGCGATGGGTTTTCCATCGGAATTGTTGGTCGCGCTGGTCGCAGCTACGGGTGTAGCCGCCTGAGCACAGGCTCCTGCTATTCCAAATACCGCAGTGAATACTGCAATGAGTAAACGCTTCATGGCACCCCCCTCAACCCGCGAGAATCCTGGCGGCGACCTTGGGATCCACATGACGGATATCGTGTCCACGCTGCATGTAAATCGCCATTTCGGCAATGTTGGTGGCATGATCCGCGATACGTTCCAAGCTCATGGCAGCGCTGGACAGCGTGATGGAGGTGCCGATGGTACGCTGATCACCCAGCATACGGTCGATCATTTCACGATACATGTTCTTGTATAATTGGTCCACGCCACTGCTCTCCCTGATGACGGACATGGCCATATTGATATCCCCCCGCGAGAGGGCATCCAGGGCGCGATTGGTTTGTTGTTGTACCTGGTCTCCCATGGTTTCCAGACAGGAAAAATCGGCAGGCGGATGATCCATGATTTGTATGGCATCTCGGGAAAGGCTCGCAGCCAGATTACCCATACGCTCAAGATCCGTTACTACCTTGATGGTGGCAATAATAAAGCGCAGATCAGCAGCGGCAGGTTGACGCCGTACAAGGATGCCGCGTACGATATCATCACACTGAATTTCCATAGCGTTAATGGCGATATCCCTGTTGATGGTTTTGCGAGCCAGTCTATCATTCTGTTCAAACAGACTTTCCAGCGCATTTTTAATGGCGCGTTCCACCAGACCGCCCATAGACAGGACATGTTCCTTGAGTTGGCTCAGTTCGTCATCGAAGCGTCTTAGCGTATGTACGGTCACTGTTTGACGATACATCAGGGTACGGATAATGTCAATAAAGCTCGTGAAATTGGAAAGTTATGTCATGCATATGCCACATGAAAAGGGTAAGGTTCACTTATGAATGCATTGTGGTCGGATCGTTACCTTAATCGTGAACTGAGCCTACTGGCATTCCATCGTCGGGTGCTATCAATGGCCGAAGACGCCAGCCTTCCCCTGTTGGAACGATTGCAGTTCCTGTGTATCTCCAGTTCTAATCTGGATGAATTTTTTGAAGTACGGGTCGCTGCCCTGAAACAGAAGCGGGCGCACGGCCTTAAAACAACCGGTGTCGATGGCGCGGAAATCTTTCCTTTATTACAACGGATTCGAGAACAGGTCGCCGACATGGTGCGAGATCAGTACGCGATATTTAATCATGATCTCATCCCCGCGTTGGCCAGCGAAGGCGTCTGCTTTCTCCGCCGCGATAAGTGGAATGATGATCAACGCGCATGGTTGAAGCGGCATATGCGGCAGGATTTGATGCCGGTCATCAGTCCTCTGGGGATTGATCCGGCCCATCCTTTTCCGAAGGTCGCTAATAAATATTTACATTTTATTGTTTCGCTGGAAGGAAAAGATGCCTTTGGGCGCGAGCACCGCATGGCTATTGTTCCCGCTCCCAGGTCATTGCCGCGCACCGTGTTGCTGCCTGAAGCTGTTTCCGGCGTACCACACGGATTCGTTTTTCTGTCATCCATCATGCATGCCTTTGTAGAGGAGTTGTTTCCCGGCATGAAAGTGACGGGTTGTTACCAGTTCCGCTTGACGCGCGATACGGAGCTGTACCTGGATGAAGAGGAAATGGCGGATTTACGGCAGGAAGTAGAAGGTCGATTGCAAACCAGTCGGCGTTTCGGGCGGGGGGTGCGACTCGAAATCCCGGATAACTGTCCCGACGATGTTGCGGACTATCTGATCGATAAATTCGAACTCTCTTCGGATGACGTGTTCAAGGTAGAAGGGCCCGTCAGCCTTTCTCGTCTGAATGAAGTATACAAGAAAGTGAAAAATACGAAACTTAAATTCCAGCCATTTGTGCCTTCCATGCCCGCCGGATTGATGGAGGCGGATGATATGTTCGCTCTGCTGGATAAGCGTGATATTCTGATTCACCATCCCTTTCAATCCTTTGAGCCGGTCATCAAGCTGGTAGAACAGGCAGCCGCTGACCCGCATGTGCTGGCTATCAAACAGACCCTGTATCGTGCCGGCAATCATTCCCGTATCGTCGATGCCCTGTGCCGCGCCGCCCGAAACGGCAAGGAAGTAAACGTGGTGGTGGAGCTGCGCGCCCGCTTCGATGAGGCGGAAAACCTTCAACTCTCCGAAGCCTTGCTGCAATCAGGCGCGCATGTGGTCTATGGCGTAGTGGGATACAAGGCGCATGCAAAGATGTTGGTGGTGGTCCGCCGCCGGGGGGAACAGATCGTTCGTTATACCCACCTTGGAACGGGAAATTACCATGGCGTAACAACGCGCCTGTACACTGATTTTGCGTTGCTCACATCGGACCGGGAAATCGGCGAGGATGCGCACAAGATTTTTCAGGAACTCACGGGTCTTGGGCGCGCATCCCGGTTGAAAAAAATGATTCAGGCACCCTTTGATTTGCACCGAATCCTGCTCGAACATATTCATCGCGAGATCGAGGTTGCCCGTGGCGGCGGTGCGGGGCGCATTATTGCGAAGATGAACGGTTTAGAGGATGCAGAGGTGATTGACGCTCTTTACCGCGCATCGCAGGCCGGTGTAAAGATTGATCTGATAGTACGCGGTATCTGCTGCCTGCGACCAGGCGTGAAGGGCATGTCGGAACATATCCGAGTACGGTCCGTGCTCGGGCGGTTCCTGGAACATACCCGTATTTTTTATTTCGGGCACGGCGGAAAATCAGAAGTGTTTTGTTCCAGCGCCGACTGGTTGGTGCGTAACTTGCACAAGCGCGTGGAAACCGCCTTTCCGGTGATTGCGCACCGCCTGAAACAGCGCCTTGTTCGCGAAGGCCTCCGTTATTACCTGGAGGACAATGAATCCGCCTGGCGCCTTAAAAATGATGGGTCCTATGTCCGCACTCATCCGCGAACCAATCAGTCCGGCTTCAATGTGCAAAAGATGTTGCTGAAAAACCTGGCTGTGGCGGAAAGTGAATGATTTAATATGGATTCGCCCACCAAACCTGTTGTTACCCTTGATCAGGATATGCCCTCGCACCTGGCCATTGCGAAGATATTGCGGCACTCGTTTTATGTCGTGGAAGAAAACGAGTCGGCATGGATGGCCAATGGTCATGTGGAATTTCTACACGATTTTCGTGTTGCCATTCGCCGCACACGTACCGCGCTGGGCCAGTTCCGGGGCATGTTACCACGAAAAGCAACAGAACATTTCCGCGGGGAATTTGCATGGCTTGGCAAGCTCACCAGTCCTGTTCGTGATTTGGACGTATATCTCATAAATCTTGCTGAATATCAGCATACGCTGCCTCCGCGCATGCAAGAAAATTTATGGCCATTACATACATTCCTTACTTACAAACGAGAAGAGGCGCATCGAATGTTGATGCAACAACTCCGATCTTCCCGCTACCTGCGGTTTAAACAGGATTGGCGAAAATTTCTTGATGGCGGGTTTTCTGAAGACTCTGAAACTCTGGCCATGGACATGGCAAACCGCTGTATTGCCAGACTGTTCCGACATGTTTTGCGCGAGGGTGGCGCCATTCAAAAGAACTCGTCACCCGAGGCCTGGCATGAATTACGCAAAAGCTGCAAGAAATTGCGCTACCTGATTGAATTTTTCCGTACCTTTTATTTGCATCATGAAGTTTCGATGCTGCTTTCTCGCCTGAAGCATTTACAGGATAAGCTCGGTGAAATTCATGACCTTGCGATTGAACATGCTTCCCTGGAAAGTTTCAGGAAGGAGATGTCCGCGGAAGGCAACTTGTCTGAAGCGTGTGATCATGCCATGAAGATGCTGGCGGAACATTTGCGCCAGCGTCAGTCTGACGCCAGGCTGGCATTCACCGCCTGTTTCGCGGAATTTACAGTGGTAAAACTTGACGGCATATCGAACAGGTCTTTGGAGCAGTGAGCATATGAAACATTTATATCTGGTTCGGCATGCCAAATCGAGCTGGAAGCATCCAGGTCTGGATGATTTTGACCGTCCGCTGAATAAGCGGGGCATGCATGACGCGCCAGAGATGGGAAAATATCTGGCGGAGCAGGAAATTTTGCCGCAAAGGGTCGTGACCAGTCCGGCAAGGCGTGCAAGCGCAACCGCGATTTCGCTGGCCGCCTCCATACGGCTTCCATCCTCCGATGTTGTGGAAGATGGACGAATTTATGCCGCCTCCATGTCCACCTTGATGGTCGTCATTCAGGCATGGGATGATGCATGGGAATGCGTGATGATGGTGGGACACGACCCTGGCATTGCTGATGTGGCTACGGTGTTGGCGGGCGCGGACGTGGGTCATGTGCCGACCTGTACGGTGATGGAACTCGGTTTGGATGTGGCAAGCTGGAGTGATGTCGCACCAGGATGCGGCGTGCTGAGATTCAGGGGTGAACCAGGAGCTATCCGTACAACCTCCTCTCCATCGCCGGATGATTAAAACAAAGCAGGGCCGCCGAAGGGAAGGACGGCCCTGCTTATTCTTTATCTATGCGCTGGAGCGAACAATGTAGGCCACATCTAGCACAAGCAAGGCAGCCATCGTTATGATAATCCACTGGTTCATGTGATACTTGGTATACACGGAATACTCCTGTTTGAAGTGGTTTCTTGACCCCTGGGGGACGGGGAGAAACCTGGCAATATCTTGTGACAGGGTAATGTCAGCAGCGTGTCATAGTTGTTACAAGTTTCACCACCAGAGCAACAATACTATTAGCGGACGTGCCGAATTTCTCAAATGGCTTCCGTGCCGCCCATAACCGGCTTCAGACAATCTCCAGTTTGTTACCAAAAACGCTTTCAAACCATGAGGCTTCTTTTCGCACGGCCCAGCATTCGAGCAACAAATCACCTTTCCCTTCGACGCGCAGACGGGTGGTCTTTCCCGCACAGTCAATATGAACCGCGCGCACGTTGCCGCGTCTCTCCTTGTCCAGCGCGATGGCCAGGCGTAGCAAAACATTCAGCCCAAGCGCGCGTTCCTGTTGCGTTTCGGAGAGTTCACTAAACGGTTCATCACCGGTGTCCGGCGTCCGCTTGCGGTGGTAGCGCACCACAATGGCAACCAGCTTCTTTTCGCTTGCGCTTAAACCCACCATGGGGGATGCATTGATCAGGTAAAAGGCATGACGGTGATGTTTATTGGGGCGCACGGTGATGCCGATCTCATGTACCAGAGCCGAAACCTGTAGTAACAACAGGTCGCGGTCATCCAAGTGATGAATATCCTTCATTCGGGAGAACAGTTTTCGGGCCAGAATGCGCACATGACGGGCATGGTCAAGGTCAGCATGGTATTTTCGTGCCATGCTCTTTGCCCAGGCGATGGCCTGATGTGCCAGTGCTTTGCCATCACCGTTCCGTCCTCGCAGCAAATCAAGCAGCACGCCATCAGCCAGCCCTACGGACGGAATCGACAGCACCGCGGGGCGTGCCAGTTTCACCATGGATTTTAATGTGATTGCGGCCGGGATGATGACATCCGCCCGATCCGGTCGCAGCCCCAGCTTGTTGACACGGTCTTCATAGCTCATGGATTGCAAGTGCTTCACCAGTTTTTTGATATCCTGGTAACTCAGACAATGGTTTGAATCGTTGCCGAGTAGCGAAACGCCAAGCTCGCCCATAGTCTCGATATTTCCGCCAGTGCCAATGCAAAGGTCAATACGCATTCCGGCCATTTCTTCGCGTACTTTCTGTTGCATGGAAGCAATGTATTCATTCATAATTTTAGGTCGTTCCAGGTCCTCGGATGTGTCCCGGAACAATTCGAGCAGACGCACCGTACCCATCCTGAAGCTTTCCAGGGCAACAATATCGCCGCGCTTCGCCAGAGTGACTTCGATGCTGCCACCACCAATATCAATCAACAATGTTCTCATTTTGTCCATATCGGGAACGTAATGATGTACACAGAGGTGAATCAGCCGCGCTTCTTCCTCGCCGGAAATAACCTCAATGTCGATATCTGTTTGGGCTTTAACGTGGCGGATGAGTTCGTCCGTATTGCTGCTGTCGCGCAGGGCGCTGGTTCCCGTGGCCCGAATGGCTTGCACGGGATAGCAGTCAATGATGGAACGGAACGTCTCGAATGCCCGTGATGCCTTCTCCATGGTTTCTTTGGAAAGTCGGCCCTGGGTGAAGGCATCATGTCCAAGGCGCACGGGTTCGCGGTGATAGCGAATGGTTTTCAAGCCGCCGTGCGCATCCGGTCCCGCGATGTGCAGGCGCATGGCGTTGGAGCCAATATCAATGACCGCGGCAAGGATTTTTCCGGAGGAAGGCGTGTTAAGCACTGAAAGTGGAGAAGGCATTAGTTACAACTCCTTAGTCCTCATCGTCTCCTTCCAGAAGTTTTTTGAGTTCTTCTGCGTCGATATGCCGTACCTCATGGCCTATATCGGTATAGATGACCATTTCAGCGATATTGGTAATATGGTCACCAATACGTTCCATTATCTTGGCAATATTGATGAGCGCCATGCATTGGGTGATTTTGGCGGGTTTTTCCACCATAACGGTCAGCATGATACGCTGGGTATTGGCGAACGCTCCGTTAATCAGGTAATCGCGCTCAATGATGGATTGTGCTTTGCTTGCGCTGCACTCCAGATAGGCGCGCCGAACTTGTTTCAGCTGGTCGAGGATCAGATCCTGCATGACGGGAATGGAAGCCAGATTCTTGGGTGTGGCGCCCTCAATGTTTAGCACGTTATCCGCGATGTTGGCGGCCATATCGCTCATGCGCTCCAGATCGGTAACAATCTTGGTGGCGGCAAACACAAAACGCAAGTCCGATGCGGCGGGTTGATGGTGCACGATAAGGTTGCGGGCGGCTTCATCGCTCTGAACCTCGAGCGCGTTGACGGCTTCATCGTGCTTGATGACCGCCTTTGCCAGTTCCACATCACCTTCAGCCAGCGCCTGTAGCGCCTGCTTGATGTTTTTACGCACAATCTTGAACATCGAATGAATCAAATTGTTGAGATCGCTCAGTTCGGTGTCAAATCGTTTCAATGTATGTTCTGGCATGTCTGCCTCCTATCCGAAGCGTCCGGTAATATAGTCTTCAGTTTGTTGTTTGGCCGGAGCGGTGAATAACTTGTTGGTTTCACCGAACTCAATCAGTTTTCCCAGGTAGAAGAATGCCGTCGAATCGGATACGCGTGCCGCCTGCTGCATATTGTGGGTGACGATGACAATGGTGAATTTCTGTTTGAGTTCGTCAATCAGTTCCTCGATTTTGGATGTGGCGATGGGATCAAGGGCCGAGCACGGCTCATCCATCAGAATCACTTCCGGCTCGATGGCCAACGCGCGGGCGATGCACAGGCGTTGTTGCTGGCCACCGGACAGTGCCGTGCCGGGCTGGTGCAGCATATCCTTGACCTCATCCCATAGCGCGCTGTCCTTGAGTGCTTTTTCGACCCTTCCCTCCGTTTCGCTTCTACTCATACGGACGTGCAATTTCAGGCCGTAAGCAATGTTGTCTGATATGGACATGGGGAAGGGCGTCGGCTTCTGGAAGATCATACCTACTTTATGCCTGAGCTCCAGCGACGGGATCTTGGGATCAATGATATTGACGCCGTCCATCAGGATTTCGCCTTCGGCCCGGTGCCCCTTATAGAGATCGAACATACGATTGTACGTGCGAATATGGGTGGACTTGCCGCAACCGGACGGTCCGATGAATGCCGTGACCCTGTTTTTCGCAATATCCAGCGTATTACCAAACAATACCTGTTTATTATCGTAATAGAAATCAAGACCGCGCACGGACAGTTTAATCTCACCGCTCTGGATTTTATCGTCATGGGCCACCTTTTCCTGCGTATCTTCCGGGATAGGGGGCACGAACAGTACTCGCTGTCCTGTGGGGGCTTCCGGGGTCAATGCTTACTCCTTTTATGCAGTATAAGCCGCGTGATAATGGTCGTGGCCAGCACGGTCATGGTAATCAGAAATGCCGCGCCCCATGCAAGCTGTTGCCAGCCCTCATAGGGACTCATGGCGTAGTTGAACAACGTGACCGTGAGATTTCCCATCGGTTCATTCATGCTTTGCATCCAGTAAGGGCTGTCCATGGCCGTGAACAGCAACGGTGCGGTTTCACCCGCCACGCGCGCTACGGCCAGCATGATGCCGGTCAACATGCCCGCAGCGGCAGCCCGGTAAATGACCTGCGGCATAATCTTCCAGTAAGGTGCACCCAGCGCCAGAGCTGCCTCACGCAATTCATGCGGCACCAGCTTGAGCATCTCTTCGGTGGTGCGTGAAACCACCGGCAACATGATGATGGCCAGCGATACGGCGCCTGCCCAGCCGGAAAAATGGCCCAT
Organism: uncultured Zetaproteobacteria bacterium; assembly: GCA_964509005.1. Lineage (GTDB taxonomy): Bacteria > Pseudomonadota > Zetaproteobacteria > Mariprofundales > Mariprofundaceae > JAUZQZ01. The sequence continues at coordinate 4,169 of CAZDWG010000015.1, read as the reverse complement.
TGGCTTGACCATGACGAGATAGACGAACACGCCGATGACGATGGATGGGGCGGACACCAGAATATCCGAGAAATAGCGAATCACCTGGCCGGTTTTCGATTCCCTGCCGAATTCGGACAGCCATGTGCCGGCCAGCACGCCAAAGGGCACGGAGATGAGCGAGGCCACAGCCGTCATGAGAAAGGTGCCGACAATATCGTTGGCAAGCCCTCCGCCTTTGGTGCCGGGAGGGGCGGGAAGCTGGGTGAAGAAATCCCAGTTAATGGCCGAAATGCCCCGGATAGCGACATCGCCCAGAATCCAGATGAGCATGATCAAGCCCACCGTCGCCGCCATGCCGGAGATGGTGAGGATAATGCGGTTCGTAAGCATACGACGCTTCCGTCGTATCATTGGCCATTCCTCGCATAACCCTTTCTCAGCCACATTTGCGCCAGTCCGAGGATGATAAAGGTAATCAGAAACAGCACCAACCCCAGTTCAACCAGGGATGAGAGATACACATCGCTGTCTGCTTCGGTAAACTCATTGGCCAGCGTCGAGGCAATGGAGTTCCCGGGCGCGAACAGCGACCATGATAAGTGATAGGCGTTGCCGATGACAAAGGTGATGGCCATGGTTTCACCCAGCGCGCGGCCCATGCCGAGGAAGACCGCGCCGGCAATGCCCTTCTTGCCGTATGGAATCATCACGTCGCGCACCACCTCCCATGTGGTGCAACCCATGCCATAAGCGGCTTCCTTGAGACCCTGCGGCACCATCAGAAATACATCGCGCGTGACCGCCGCGATAAAAGGAAGAATCATCAGCGCCAACACCAGACCGGCGGTGAGCATGCCGATACCCATGGGTGCGCCGGTGAAGAAAGGGAGAAATCCAAAGTGGGCCGCGAGCCATGGTTGTACATGATTGGCCATGATGGGAGCAAGCACGAACAGTCCCCACATGCCATAGACAATGCTGGGGATGGCAGCGAGTAGTTCGATAGCCACGCCAAATGGCGCTTTCATCCATGCGGGGGCAAGCTCCGACAGAAACAGCGCCACACCGATACTGATTGGCACCGCGATCAGCATGGCCAGAAAAGTGGAAATAAGCGTACCGCCAATCGGAATCAATGCGCCGAAATCATCCTTGGCCGGATTCCATACACTGCTGATAAGAAAAGAGAAGCCGAATTTATGAATAGATGGCAGGGATTCGTGCCAAAGAATGATAATAATGGCAGTGAACAGTACGAGAATGCCCACGGCAAAGGTCAGCGTCAGTCCTCGAAAGACGGTATCGCCCCATACTCTGTTTTTTGCCGTATTCATGCCGTCGCGATACTCCCTGTTTCAGGATGGAGAGGTATTGCAAAATTCCGGGAGGCTGATTGCCGCTCACGAGTTTTGCAATTGGCTCTAGAGTCCGTTAATCCGTGTAATACTTACCGCAAGCCTCTCATCGTGCAATGAAATTACGCGATTGCTTTGTCTGTCATTGCGAGGCCATAAGGCCGTGGCAATCTTTATCCCATTAAGAGGAAATGAGATTGCTTCGTTCCTCGCAATGACCAGGATGGGACTTTTTACGATTCCATCATAAATTATTTCGTAAATAAAAGGGCCGGGGACGAACCCGGCCCTTTCCTGATGCGGCATGATATCCGAGGGGAGGTTTCAATAGTTCCGCAACATCTTACCTTACTTCCAGATGGCATGTCCGGAACGATCATGCAGCACCTTCTTCCAGGTCGCGCGCACCATGTTGGACACGGCTGCCGGCATCGGCACATAATCCAGCGCTTCGGCTGCCTTGGCGCCATTCTTGTAGCTCCAGTTGAAGAACTTCAGCACTTGCTTGCCCTGAGCAGGATTCCTCTGGGTCTTGTACATCAGGATGAAGGAAGCGCCTGTGATCGGCCAGGAATGCGCACCCGGCTGATTGGTCAGCACCATGTAGTAGCCCTTGGCATGCTTCCAGTCGGCACCCGCAGCGGCCGCCTGAAAGTTGACGGCGGTTGGCGCCACGAAGTTGCCGTAGTGATTCTGCAACAGGATGGAAGCCATATGGTTCTGCAAGGCATAGGCGTACTCGACATAGCCGATGGAACCCGGAATCCTGCCTACGAAGGCGGCTACGCCCTGGTTGCCCTTGCCACCCACACCGACAGGCCATGCGATAGCCTTGGCATTGCCCAACTTGTCGGCCCATTCGCCGCTAACCTTGGTCAGGTAATTGGTGAAGATCCAGGTGGTGCCGGAACCATCGGCGCGGTGAACCACGGTGATGCTCTGATGCGGCAGGGAAAGACCGGTATTGTTGGCCGCGATGCGCGGATCGTTCCATTGGGTAATATTGCCGAGATAGATATTGGCTATATTACGAGCCGTCAACTTCAACTGTCCGGCTTTGATACCGGCAATATTCACGACCGGTACGACGCCGCCCATGATCATCGGATACTGCATCAGGCCGAACTTGTGCAGTTCAGCGGGCTTTAACGGTGCATCGGAAGCGCCAAAGTCCACGGTTCTGGCCTTGATCTGCCGAATGCCGCCACCGGAGCCAATGGCCTGATAGTTCAGCTTCACACCCGTTTCCTTGTGATAGGTATAAGCCCACTTGGAATACACGGGGTAAGGGAAGGTGGCTCCCGCGCCGTTAATGGTAGTCGCTTGCGCGGCAGGTACGGCGCCCATGGCGCCAACCGCGATCAATGCTGCTGCAAAAATCATTTTCTTCATGTGTTATCTCCTTTTTTTGTGTATCAAAACCTTGGAGGCAAAAATCTGCCTCCAAGCGGTGCAATCTAGAACTTGAGCATTGAATATAAACCGATCCTGTAATCTTTGATATCTTGACCCGAATGAACGAGCGGGGTAGCGGTGCCAGCGCCAGTGATCCGATTCTTGGTTTTATTGTAGTTATAGACCAGCGACAGGTTCACTCCCTTGGCAGGCTTCAATTCAAGCCCCAGGATATAATGGGTGATGATTTCATCGTTGCCGCTATTGGTCAGAGCACCCAGATTGCTAAAGGGGTTGACATGATCATTATCATAGCGGGCAAAAGCACCGACCTTGCCAAAGGATGTATTCAGCAGATTGGCGCGACCCCATACATCAAAGGCCTTGTTGCGCACGGCTCTCTTATTTCCCCCTGGGACAGCCGGGTTAAAGGCAAACGCCTTGTCCTTGTCAAACACATAGCCCGCAGCTACGCGCCAGTCATCAGCATGACCGTACGTGACCATGGCCTGATAGAAGATTTGCCTGGCGACTGGCCGGGTCTGAATGCCTGCCCCAACGTTTGGAACTCCACTTACACCGTTTCTGGTTTTGCCGAAACGCTTATTCCCGCGGAAACCATTGCGATACTGGAAATCTACAGTCAGCCCTTCGATGGGATCTATGCCGATGCGGCCACTGAAATCCACCGCTTTGGATACCCTGGTATCGGTATAGCCACCACCATTGAATCCGCCGAACTGATAGTGAACCAGACCATTCATCACCTTGCCAACCACGCCAAGTCCGGCATCGGCCGATGATTCGATGCCCAGTCCATCAATCAGCACCGTTGAAACATAGCGATGTTCCCAAAGTCCTTCCTCGTAATCGATCCACGGCGTATGAATCACGCCTAAGCGCAGACTGGCGGCAGGCAACAGGTCGCCCTGGATATACGCATATTTCACGAAAACATTGGATTTCTTTCCTGTCAGTGCATTTTCCTGATGAACATCGGTGGTTACGCGCACTTTCCATGTGTCATTGATAGAATAGTGCATAGTCAGATAAGCACGGGTGAGATTCACGCCGTTGCTTTGCGACTGATCACCCTGACTGAGAGTAGGCCAACCGCTGCCGGTGTAACGTTTTACATGGTGGCTGGCATCGATAAATAGTTTGGCGTCAAACTTGAATTTACCGTTATTGTTGTGCTTGATGACCTTGACTTCATCGCTGCTCAAAATGCCCTTGGCTTGCAGCACATCAATCAGGCTCTTGTTATCCAGTTGCGCGCCGCCTGCAAATGCCGCCGGGGCCATACCCGCCAGCAACGCAACCGCCGCTACTGTATTTCTCATCTTGTAAAACATTCACTTCCTCCTTGGAATTGAGATGAGGCGAACCATAGGGGCGCTTTGTGACATGCGTATGACATTCATACCGTGTCATATA
>CAZDWG010000014.1:6973-14348 GCA_964509005.1 uncultured Zetaproteobacteria bacterium | reverse complement strand
GTGGGAGTATGGCAGCAATTTATATTAAATCAATCGAGTCTGACCCCATTGATCTCAATTTATATTAAATCAATCGAGTCTGACCCCATTGATCTCAATGATGAAGCATCTGCTCGTGTTCGGAAAGAGAGCGCTCAAATGCAGGGCGTTCAAACAGGCGATCCATATAGGCCTCAAGGTTGGACCATTTGGCGGTATCTATGCCCATGGGTGAAAGACGCCACAGAATCGGCGCCATGGATATATCTACCAGAGTATAGCATTCACTTACAAAAAAGTCCTGGCGCGCAAGGTAGCTATCCAGTGCTTCCAGATAATCACACAACCTGACCCTGGCATCTGCCTTTTTCCGGGCGACCATAACCCCCTTGTACAGAGGGTATAATTCCTGCTCAATACGCAACACCGCCAAACGCATTTGCGCGCGCTCAGCCGGTGAACCCGGTTTCAGCGGAGGATGTGGATAGCGCTCATCCATATATTCGTTAATGACGGATGCCTCAAACAGGATGGTATTCCTGTCTTCCAGGGTTGGCAGTTTACCGGATGGATTGCGATCCAGAAGTTCCTGAGGGATATCTCCGTCTTCCACATCAATAATCTCGCCTGGAAGCTCTTTTTCAGCCAGAACGATGCGCGTGCGATGCGAATCGGGGCTGGCCGGATCCGAATACAGTCTAATCATGAGTACCTCCAGAAAGCAAGGCGCGGCACTATAGCGATTTTTGCAGAAAAATAAAGGGGTTAATCGCTTTAATGGATTGATTCAGCTGAAATATCCCGCGAACTATTCACTTTCCGCATCCATCAATTTGGCCTGAATAAAGGCATCGATATCGCCATCAAGAAAAGCCTGGGTATTGCCGGTTTCCATACCGGTACGTAGATCCTTGATACGCGACTGGTCCAGCACATAGGAACGTATCTGATGCCCCCAGCCGATGTCGGTCTTGTCATCTTCCATGGCCTGTTTTTCGGCATTCTGTTTTTCGAGTTCGTGCTCGTATAGCCGGGCCTTGAGCATACTCCATGCCGCAGCTCTGTTTTTGTGCTGCGAGCGGTCATTCTGACACTGCACCACGATGCCTGTCGGCAGATGCGTCAAACGCACGGCGGAATCGGTCTTGTTGATATGCTGGCCACCGGCGCCCGAAGCGCGATAGGTATCCGTGCGGACATCCGCTTCATTGATTTCAATATCAATCTCGCGATCAATATCGGGGAAGGCGAAGATGGATGCAAAGGAGGTATGGCGACGATTCCCTGAATCGAACGGCGACTTACGCACCAGACGATGGACACCAATCTCCGCCTTCAAAAAACCGTAGGCATATTCTCCTTTCACGGAAACAGTGGCCGATTTGATGCCCGCTTCCTCGCCCGCCGTACATTCCATCAATTCGGTTTTGAACCCTTTCCGCTCAGCCCAACGCAAATACATGCGTAACAGCATCTCGGCCCAATCCTGCGCCTCCGTACCCCCGGAACCGGCATTGATATCCAGAAATGCCGATTCGGCATCATTTTCGCCCCCCAGCATCCGCGCAAGTTCAAGTTTTTCAATCTCGGCCTGCACGGTATTTAGCCCTTCAACAGCCTCAATCCGGGAATCCCGATCATCCTCCTCGGCCCCCATTTCAAACAGGATGGATGCATCTTCGAGCGCTAGGTCAGCGCCATGCCAGGTCTTCAGCACGTGTTCAAGATGTGCGCGATTTTGCATCAGACTCTGTGCCTCTTCGGGGTGATCCCACAACGCGGGATCCTCAATGCGCGCATTCAGTTCGCGTAACTCATCTTCCTTACTTTCAACGTCAAAGCGACCTCCGCAGCGCACTCAGACGCCTGGCGTAATCTTCCGCCCGCACCCTAAAACCCGCGATTTGATCTTCAATACTCATCAGCTACTCCATATTCGTTGGCTCTTACCACAGAGAGCACAGAGATACACAGAGGAAAACAAAATCTGAGAAAATCCTTGGTATTTTCCCTATTCGATATTCTCTGTGCTCTCTGTGTCCTCTGTGGTGCACAGCTTGTTTGGTCCCGGCTTCGCTGGCTATCTTGTCGTATCGGCGGCGAAAAGCATCAAGATGTCGTCGTTCGTCGTTTCCTCAGCCCAAGTTCTCTCAGTTGCTCCTCCCCTACTTCCGATGGCGCTTCGCACATCAAATCTGCGGCTCGTTGCGTTTTAGGAAAGGGAATAACATCGCGAATCGATTCCGCACCCAACATGAGCGCCAGAACACGGTCCAGACCAAAGGCCAGACCACCGTGCGGCGGTGCGCCATATTTAAGCGCATCCAGCAAGAAACCAAATTTTCTTTGTGCTTCATCCTCGCTGATTTGTAATGCCCGAAATACTCTGGACTGCGTTTCCCGATCATGGATACGAATGGAACCACCGCCTATTTCGGTTCCATTCCATACCAGATCGTAGGCCTGCGAACACATGCTTAAAGGATCGGATTCCAGGAGATGCATATCTTCCCGTACAGGTGCGGTAAATGGATGGTGCAGTGCTTCCGGGCGTTTTTCATCGTCGTTCCATCCAAACATTGGAAAATCAACCACCCATACAAAGCTATGATCCTGTTCATCAAACAATCCGAGATCGCGGCCAAGCTTGACCCTGAGATGTCCCAACGCATCATTCACAACCTTCGTGTCCCCGGCGCCGAAAAACAGGATATCGCCATCTTTCGCGCTACAGCGGGACAACAAATCGTCCAGCACCGAATGTGGCAGGAATTTCACAATCGGCGACTGCAAACCACCGGGGATATCGGTCGCATCGTTCACCTTGATCCATGCCAGACCCTTTGCTCCATAGATGCCGACAAAAGCAGTGTAATCATCGATCTGCTTGCGCGTAAGTTTGCCGCCATCGGGTACGCGCAGCACCTTGACCAGACCTCCCTTGTCAGCCGGACCGCGAAACACCTTGAATTCGACCTGCTTCATCAGGTCGGTAATATCTGTATGTTCCAGTCCGAAGCGAAGGTCGGGACGATCAAGCCCGTATTTCTCCATGGCCTCACGATAGCCAATTCGGGCAAACGGTATCCCCGGCTTCGCGCCCAGGCCTGCCTCGAACATGGTGGAAATCAGACCTTCAGCCACATTCATAACGTCATCCTGCGTCACGAAGGACATCTCCAGATCAATCTGGGTGAACTCCGGCTGGCGGTCCGCGCGCAAGTCCTCGTCGCGGAAACAGCGCGCAACCTGGTAATAGCGATCCATGCCTGCCACCATCAGCAATTGTTTGAAGATTTGCGGGCTTTGCGGCAATGCATAAAATGACCCCGGATAAACACGTGAAGGAACCAGATAGTCGCGCGCGCCTTCCGGCGTTGACTTATTCAGAATCGGCGTTTCAATCTCGAGAAAATCCTGTGAATCCAGATAATTGCGCGCCGCATGCGTCACCTTGTGTCTGATCGCCATGTTCGCTTGCATGCGTGGCCGACGCAAATCCAGATAACGGTATTCCAGGCGGTGTTGTTCGCCCGCATCGCAATCATCTTCAATCCGGAACGGTGGCGTTTCTGCCCGGTTTAATAGTGAAATTTCATGGGCCTTCACTTCAACCATGCCGGTCGCGAGCTTGGGATTCACGGTTTCCGGTGAACGGGGGACCACTTCGCCCAACACTTCAACCACGTCCTGTTGCCGCAGGCTATGCGCCAGTTTATGAATGTCCGGCGTATCCGGATGCGCAACCACCTGTACCAGACCGAAGCGGTCACGCACATCAAGGAATACTACGCCACCATGGTCGCGGTTAGTCTGTACCCAACCATAAAGCCGGATATTTTGGCCAACCTGGTCGGCTGTGAAGTCGCCGCAGCGCGTGCGCTGTGTCATCGCTGAAAACCTCCTGAAATCAAGGCGGCGCAGCTTACCTTGCCGATTATATCATGCAAGTTAAAAGAGCCGTTGGCATCACATCGTCCTCAGATAATTTCCCCCTGATAACCGCCACCTTCCATGACCAGTCTGCCGGGTGGACTGAAGGAGGAGCAGAACATTCTGCAACTGCTCTGCACCATCCCCGGCATCGACATCATGGGTGCTGAGTAGTTACGAAAAATTATTCCATACGCGGAAAAACGGGGCTTGGTCTGGCGCATGTGTGCCCAACCTTTAATAGACCCCATCCGCCGTGTGCGAGCATGGTCATATCCCCGATACTCACCGGTTTATTCAGGATCTGGCTGAGCATCTCTTCACTCTTTTGTGGCATAAACGGCGCGGTCTGAATCGCTATCAGGCGGAGGGTCTCAACCAGATGATACAATACGGTATCCAGGCGCGTGTTATCAGCGGACTTTGCCAGCACCCAGGGGGCGTTTTCTTCGACATAACGATTGCCATGCCGCACAACGGCATTGATATGCGCCAACGCCTCATGAAATGCCTGACGCTCCAGCGCCTCCTCAACACCGCGCTGCATAGCCTCCACGTCCGCCATCAAAGCGCGGTCACCAGCTTCTTCGCTGCCGACAGTCCCCAGCACCCCCTCCCTGTACTTATGTAACATCGAAAGACTGCGATTAAGAAGGTTACCCATATCGTTGGCCAGTTCCGTATTGTAACGCTGCTTCAAAGCTGTAAATGAAAAATCGCCATCCTGGCCAAATGGCACTTCGCGCAGCAGGAAATAACGAATAGCATCCGCGTCATACTGTTTAAGCAGTTCATCGGGATGTAATGCATTTCCCTTCGATTTGCTCATTTTTTCACCTTCTACGGTCCACCACCCATGGGCAAACACACGCCGCGGGAGCGGCAATCCGACAGCCATCAGCATACATGGCCAGTAAACTGCATGAAACCGCAAAATATCCTTGCCGATCAAATGTACATCCGCTGGCCAGTACCGCATTTCTTTATCTGGGAATCCGGCTGCGGTCAGATAGTTGGTCAACGCATCAATCCACACATAAACCACGTGTCCGCTATCGCCGGGAACCGGAATCCCCCAGGAAAAGGTGGTGCGTGAGATGGATAAATCGTGTAACCCGCCTTCGACAAAACGCAGCACTTCATTACGCCGCGAAGCCGGGCCGATAAAATCGGGATGTTCGTGGATATGCGCCAGCAAACGTTCCTGATAATCGCCCAGACGAAAGAAATACGATTCCTCCTTGACCTGGTCCACGTCCCGCCCGCAATCAGGACATGCTTTTTCTTCCCAAGCATCCGTATCCTTGAGCTGTGTGCCGGTCCAGTAAGTTTCGCAGGGAATACAATACCAATCCTCGTAAAAACCTTTGTAAATAGCTCCCGCCGCCATCAGCCGACGCCACATTTCAGCGACTGCTTTTTTGTGTCTGTCCTCTGTAGTGCGGATAAAATCATCATTTGAAATAGAAAACCGCGGCCACAGGTTCCGGTAGCGTTTAACTACCGTATCAGCCAGTTCAATCGGCGCGATGCCACGTTTCTCCGCCGCCTGTTCCACTTTTTGTCCGTGCTCATCAACACCTGTGAGGAAAAATACGTCGCGCCCGGACATGCGTTGGAACCGCGCCAGCACATCAGCGGCGATGGTCGTGTAAAGATGCCCCAGATGTGGTTCATCATTCACATAATAAATGGGCGTGGTGACGTAATAATTTTCCATTTCCGGAATATCCCCTAATTTCCTGGTCAGAGCCATCCATGGGCGCTTTGATGACTTCGCAAGAAGTCATCATGGTTGACTCAAGCCCGCAAGGCTATACGCAAAGACAGCATATGCGCCAGCAACGTAGTCGCGGGATTCAGCGTTCGACGAGCGACCTCAAGCGGCCATACAGCCAGATTGTGCGCCGCATCCATGAAGGCATCAAATGCATAAAAATCACGATCCTCCCGCATGCCGTACTCCAGGCGGTCCAACACAATATCCGCGACCAATGCATGCGGAACCTTGCGAACATACTGACCAATCCAGTCCTGTAAACGTCCAATATCCGCCCGCGCGACGTCCAGGGTAAGATGATCCCAACCCAGCAGGGCATCAGCAATATCCGCATCCGCCAATGCGCTGACCTTGCCGGGCTGCCCATGTGCCAATCGCGTGGCAAACTCCAGTGTTTCACCATCCATGCCCATGGCGCGCAATACCTGTCGACACTCATCGTCATGTAGAGGCGTGACCGCTTGCAGCAAACAGCGTGAGCGAACCGTGACCGGCATGGACATCGCATCTTCACACGCCAGAATCAACAGACTACCGTGCGCTGGTTCCTCCAACCCTTTCAGAAGAGCGTTCGCTGCCTGTAGATTCATTTTTTCAGCCTCGCGTATCAGCACCACCCGCCTGTCACTTTGCGCGCCGCTCAAGGATAGAAATGATAGCAAATCGCGTGCCTGCCCCACCCCCACATCCCGTTTCAGACGTTTTTTCCCGCTATCCCATTGCCGTTTCACCGAAAGGAAGTCCGGGTGACTATCCGCAGCCATCATATGGCACGCATGGCATTCGCCACATGCTTCATGCGCAGAGGATGGATGCTGATTTCTGTCGCATAAATAAGCACGCGCCATCTCAAAACCCAACGTAGCCTTGCCAGTCCCGGCTGGGCCATGCAGCAACCATGCATGGTGTAACCTCCCCTTTCTCAAACCGTTAAGGAATCGCGCATACACATCCTTATGCCCTACCATGCGAGGATATCCCCCAGTATTTCGCGCACGATTTTTTGTACTTCCCCGACGCTTCCAGATGCATCAACGCAGCACACCCGCTCCGGTTCCGCCTCAAAAATAGATGCAAAACCCTTCCGTACAGCTTCGTGAAAGGATTGACGCTCATTATCCATACGCGTGGAGGCTCCGCCCGTGGCAATACGTCCACGCATACGGTTCAATGCTTCGGGCACGGGCAGATCAAACCACAATGTCACATCAGGGCGGGAGCCAAGTTCGGCAAACTTCAGCATCGTATCCAATACATCCGCACTCAACTTCCGTGCCGCCAGTTGATAGGCGCGTGTGGAATCCGTATAACGATCACAGAGCACAACCGCACCCGACTCAAGCGCAGGCCGGATCACCTCCCGCACATGCTGGGCGCGGTCGGCAAGGAACAGCATCAGTTCTGCTTCCGGCACGGGGGCATGCTCGCCACTGAGTAATAAACGGCGTATTTCCACACCCAGCGCACTGCCGCCTGGTTCAAACACCTCCACAACCACCCTGCCCTGCTCACGCAACCATGCCGCCGTCAGTTGCCGTTGCGTGGTCTTGCCACAGCCATCCACACCTTCAAACGTAATAAAGCATCCGCTCAATTCACACTCCCTTTTCTAACCTTGACGATTCATGAACCGTCAAGGTTAGAAAACATATTCCCGCACGACTTCAACCCTCAACTCCGGCG
>CAZDWG010000014.1:0-6873 GCA_964509005.1 uncultured Zetaproteobacteria bacterium | reverse complement strand
CGTGTTGGCAAAGGCATGACCACCACTCCCGTCCGCGACGAAATAAAGATAACCCACATCAGCAGGATGAGCGGCAGCCAGAAGGCTGGCCTTACCGGGATTGCAAATCGGCGTAGGTGGCAAACCTTTGTGTACATAGGTATTCCAGGGCGTATCGCGCTTCATGTCAGATTTGTGAAGATGGCCGGAAAATGTTCCGTCTTCCCTCCACAGGCCGTAAATGACGGTGGAATCCATTTGTAGCGCCATATGTTTCTCCAGTCTGTTGCGAATCACGGCCGCAACCCATGAGCGTTCCCTGTCCACGGCTGTTTCCTTCTCCACAATGGAGGCAACAATGCGCAGGCTATCGGCATTCACTCCCTTGGCATTCGACCCCTTGGCACTCAACCAACCCGAAGATATTTTCTTGATGATGGCATCCTGCCCCTTGAGCATGCTGGCGAGAATGGCTCCGGGACGGACAGGCTTCCGATAGGTATAGGTCTCGGGTAACAAACGCCCTTCAGCATCCGCGTTGCCGAGGAGTTTATGCAGGGTGATGGTCCAGACAGATTCCTTCGTGCTGGTCTTCCTTGCCAGCAACGCAAGCACTTCGTCGGTGCGCAAGCCTTCCGGTATGGTCACCCGGTAAAAGATTGCATCCCCGTTATTCATGCGTTCCAGCACCTGCCACAGATTCGCGGCGGATTCAAAACGGTAATAGCCACTTTGAAGACTGGCGGACATTCCACTTATTGTTGACAAGATACGAAAGGCCAGAGACGAGCGGATCACGCCGACCTGCTTCAGGCGCTGACCGATTTCCCGACTGGAAATACCCGCGGGAATGTGTACCTCCACAATACCTTTCGGCTGTATGGGTAGCCACACTTCTCCTGCCGAAAAGGAAAATAAAGCCATCAGAAGCAACAGAAGCAGTAATTTCAACCGCATAAAAGCCCTTCCGGTATCCCTGCCTGCCCCTTCAGAAGCACCACGAGTTGGTCAAAGGGCGTACCATGCGTACGTAGCGGACGACCATTGATGGAAGCTACAGGCCGGATAAACCAACCACTGTTCGTCAATGCCATCGCTTCGCATCTTTCGGCAAAACCGCGTATGCAGGCAGAGCTACGCACGATGCCAGCATCAACAAAAGCACGGCGTACCACCCCCGGCAAGACAACATCAGCATCGGGAGTCCGCCATACACCGTCCGCAAACAGCAGGACATTGGAAGTCGTGGCTGAATAAAGCATGTCCGCATCGCATATCAGAGCCTCCTCCCCTTCGGCCAGTAACCTTTTACTCTTGAGATCGCGCAAACCACGAATCGTTTGCGCGTAATCTGCCGTCAATTTAGCTGGCCGGGGAAGTAATGGCAGAGGCCACGCGACCGAGCGCAAATGGACCGCTGCTGTTCCTGGCGTGTATGGCCAGCTTTGGATATAAACATCGACGTTCCGTTCGCATTCCGGAAATAGCCCGCGAGGACCATTCCCGCCCGTTACGGTGACGCGCATCAATAGATCGGATGCCCTCTTTCTCGCTTCTTCCAGGCACCGCTGCTCCAGGCCATGCGGCAAAGCAAGCCCAAACAGACTCAAGCCCAAACGTAACCGTTTTTCATGTTCCCGCCAGCTAAAAATCGCCCCGTTCACCACACGGAAGGTCTCGAAGCAGGCTTCCGCATACAGCAGCCCCCGGTCTTCAATCGTCAGCACGACATACATCCCATCCTTTTATACCTGACCCTGCCATGATATAAGCCCACATGCCGCATTTATACCTTGATGCCATCGAACACGCACGGGTCTATGACATTGCCCGCGAAACGCCGCTGGAACTGGCACCCAAATTATCAGCCAGACTGCATAATGAAGTATTGCTCAAGCGCGAAGATTTACAACCGGTTTTCTCCTTCAAACTGCGAGGCGCCTACAATAAAATCGCACAAATGAGCGAGGAAGAATGCGCCAAAGGCATCATCTGCGCCTCGGCTGGTAATCACGCACAGGGCGTTGCGATGAGCGCAAAACGGCGGGGTTGCGCCGCCGTCATCGTCATGCCGAACACGACGCCGGACATCAAGGTCAGCGCCGTCGAATCGCTGGGCGCGAAGGTACTGCTCGCCGGAGATTCCTATTCCGATGCCTGCGAACATGCCTACAGGCTAAGGGATCAGTCGGACATGTATTTCGTACATCCCTACGATGATCCTCTGGTTATTGCCGGTCAGGGAACCATTGCCGAGGAAATGCTGCGGCAAGCGCCAAAGGATATGGATGCGGTGTTCGTCCCCATCGGTGGCGGTGGCCTGATTGCCGGTATGGCCGTGTATCTGAAGGCCTATTCGCCAAACACCCGTGTGATTGGCGTGGAGCCGGTGGATTCGTCCGCCATGTACCAGTCCGTGCAGGCGGGCAAGCGCATCCAACTGGATCAAGTCGGCATTTTTGTCGATGGCGTTGCCGTCAAACAGGTGGGTAAACACACGTTTGACCTTACCCGTCGTTTCGTGGATGAAATCATTCTGGTGGATACGGATGAAATATGCGCAGCCATCAAGGATATCTTTGACGACAATCGATCCATTGTCGAACCGGCGGGAGCGCTGGGTGTAGCTGGCATGAAGAAGTATGTGCAACGGGAAGAATGGCATGGCCAGGTTCTGGCCTGCGTCAACAGCGGTGCCAACATGAATTTTGGCCGCATACAGCATGTGGCGGAACGCACGGAAATGGGGGAAAAACGCGAGGCCCTGTTTGCCGTTACCATTCCGGAACAACCGGGATCATTCCTTCAATTCTGTAAAATCCTTGAAGGCCGGGTCATCACCGAATTCAATTATCGTCTGTCCAGCCGCACTGAGGCTCATATCTTTGTCGGTATCGCCATCAGCGAGGAAAGAGGTGCGGAGACTATTCAGTCAACATTGGAAAACAGCCATTATCCGGTCATCAACCTGATGGACAATGAACTGGCGAAACTGCACATCCGGCACCTGGTTGGCGGACGCAGTGAGGAGGTCCATGATGAAGTCGTCTATCGTTTCGATTTCCCCGAACGCCCAGGCGCCTTGCTTAAATTCCTGACCGAATCCGCCGGACGTTGGAATATTTCATTATTCCACTACCGCAATCACGGCGCGGCATTCGGGCGCGTGCTGGTCGGACTTGAAGTTCCCGCGCGGGAGAGAGGCGAATTAAACACGTTTCTTGACGATCTTGGCTATGCCTATGTGAATGAATCCGCCAACCCTGCCTATCACCGATTCTTATAGCGTTCGTTATAGCGTTCGGCAATCGCCTTTTTTCTTGCCTCGTCCCTTTGCCGTTGCTTCTTCAATTCCATCTTCAAACGCGCCTTGAAGCTCATCCCTCTCATGTTGGCCGGGTTTCCTCCGGAACGCCCATGTTCCGCAATGTAATTCCTCATTCCGGCAGACTCGAACCCACCAAAGATCGCATGGATATAGGACTTCAGCTTAGCAGTGCCCCGTTTCCCGGCATCTTTCGATAATTCCTCTTTTTCCTTGATTTGACTGGTTCCACGCACATTCTTGCGGTACAGCGGAACAGGCGCTGCGACCTTCTTTATGGGATGAAGTTGATGCTCTTCAATCGCCTTTATTTTGGCTTTTAATTCTGCGGCACGGGCAGCTTGTTGATCTTCGGTTGAAACACTGCCGCGGACCGGCTCCACCACAGGCGCTTTCAAACCACCACTATCTTCAGCCGCAGCGGACGGACCACCCGCCAGCATATTCAGGCCCAGCGCACTTAGCGCCAGTACAAACATGACGAAACATTTTTTCATTTTATTCTCCTTCGGCAGTTGTAGTCCCTCATTCTGCACGGAACTTACGGGAAACATGTTTGACCTGAAGCATTCACAAAACCGCTGTTTCTATAGCAATCCCGCGAGGAGTGCAAATGCATAATTCACGGTCTTTTGCCGAATGTCGGCACGGGATCCGGAAAAACGGCCACATTGCGCATGGATCCTTCCGTCCGGGAGCGCGGCAGCCATCCACACCGTTCCTACGGGCTTGTCTACGCTACCGCCATCCGGTCCCGCGACACCACTAACCGCCACACATGCGTGCGTTTTGTCGCACCCGGCTTGCGCCATGCCTTCCGCCACCTCCCGACTAACCGCACCATGTTTTGCAATCAATTGTCCGGATATTCCGAGCTGTACATGCTTGGCATCATTACTATAGGTGATCCAGCCACCGTCCAGCACCTCGGAGGCACCCGGCACCCGACTTAAGCGTTCACTCAATCCACCGCCAGTGCAGGATTCGGCGAAACGCACCTTCAGAACACTTGCTTTAAGCTTGTACATCAGTATTTCTTCAGGAAGATACCCACCATTGTTCATTACCTTTTCATGATCGTCCGGACAGCTCCGAAGCGACCCGCGCAAACCTGGCTCCAGCGTCATTTCCCCACCATCGCTGGCATAAACATTCAGGGGAAACAGAGGGTGTCCTCTGTTCAACAAATGTAACCATGTTTCGCGTTGATAGGCAATATCGCCCAGGGGGAGCAACACGCGGCTCGCATGATGACCTCCCGTATAATGCCAGGCTGTACGGTAGGGATTCTCCATCTGAAAACTGTCCACTCCAAGCAGCGTTCTGGTGCCATCTTCCCGCACCCGGATACGTTTCCCATGATACAGCGCAACCCGTACCAATTCTGATTCAGTGGCGTGGAATATCTGCCAGTCCACGGCATGCTTCCATGTATCCGTATCAAGCCAATGCACGGACACATGTTCTGCGCCCGCGGACTGTAGCCATGCACTTAGCCACCCTGTCGTGATTCCCGCATGACAAAGATCACCCATGCCCGCTTCACTCATCACCAATTGCGCCCGGATATGGCTCTTCGCTCCCACGGCCATCAGCCCGGATGATTCATGGACAGAATGATATTTCCGGCCAGTAGCGTCACACCGGCAAATACCCCGGCCAGCAGATCATCAGCATGGATCGACCACCAGTCTGGTCCCACATGCTCAATCGCTCTGATCGGCCCGGGCTTGAGAATATCGAAAAACCGGAATCCCGCGAAAGCCAGAATAAATACAAACCAGTTTACAGGTAGCGCGGTAAATGCGACCAGTAACGTCAACCACTGCCCCAGCCATTCATCAATAACAACCCATCCCGGATCATTTTCCCGCTCTTCCGGCAAGGCTCGGTATGTAGACCAGCACGCCACGGGCAATAACAGCACCCATGCCAACCAAAGTGATGCCACGCCCCATGCCTGAACGATCAGCCACGCGGCAATCAGCGCAGCCAGACTGCCGCATGTACCGGGTGCAAACGGAACCCGACCACTGCCCATACCTGCGGCCACAAAGCGAGCCAATCTAAGCTGTAAAATGGTCATACCCCTTATTCTCAAGGCTTATGTGCTGGCCATCCAATGTCACGTGAACACCACTTCCTTTCCCGCATTCACCGATGCGAGCCGCAAATGATTGTAAATGTTTTCTCTGTTCTATCGGTGCTACAAACAACAGGGAATAATCTTCACCGCCACTCAATACAAGGCGTATCGCCTCCTGCGCACCCACCTCCAGGGACAACGCCGGAAACCCCGGCACCTTCTCCAACCTGAGAGACACTGACACGCCGGACGCATTCGCCACATGTTCCGCATCAGAGCATAAGCCATCACTGACATCAATGCAGCATGCCACACCCAGCTCGCGGAGCCTTGTTCCTTCATTTAATAATGGGCGGACATCCCGAAAATACGGTACATACTCTCCTTCATGTTTCCCTTGCTGCCATTGCCGTAATCCATATGCAGAGAAGCCCGCCTGACCGCACAACCATATATCCTGGCCGACAAGGGCTGCGTCACGCCGCATACCGCTCCCTTCCGGCAACAAACCCGTCACCGTAACCGACAGGGCATTAACCGGTGAGCATATAGTATCGCCCCCCGCCAGTTCCATGGAAAGGGAGGAAAGCGCCATGGCAACACCCTGCCCCATCCGGTCCGCATCGTCTGGGCATGCAGCCATCACGCCCAGCCACATCCACGCAGGCGTAGCACCCATAGCCGCAAGATCGGACAGCGCAGCATTGACGGACCGGCAGGCTGCGTCATGGAGAGGGAAATCTTCCGGCCAGTGTTTCCCGGCCATGGATATATCCGTACTCATGACCAGTTCCTGACCCTCGGGCACGACGTGTATGGAGGCGTCATCGCCATTCGATAAGCGGGTAAATTTATGTCTAAAGGGTACCCGCCGACGAAATGCATGTTCAATCATCTCAAATTCACCCATGACGAAGACTCTATCAGATAGAGTCGATTTAAGGGTAGGATTGGTGGACTCTGTAACAAGCCAAAAGGGAGAAGCCGTGACGGGATATCGAAGAAATATCGTGAAAACAAAATCCGGGGAGCTGGCTTGCCCTGCCCTTTACCCGCAAATCACGTCACAGGACCCTTGCACACGGGTCAGGGCTTGACCCTCCACTTTTTTTGTCCGGCATGTTTCCGGGAAGTACCGCTCGCGCATGGAACTTGCCCTGATTGTGGAGAGGATATGGACGCATGGAGCACAAGCCGTTCCTATACGGAGCGTCTCGTCCACGCCCTGGCTCACCCGCTCGCGGAGGTCAGGATGCAATCTGTCATCGCACTGGGTAAACGCAAAGATGAGGCCAGCATAACCATGCTGAAATGGTGCGCCTTCCGTCACCCGACCGATATTATCCAGGCTCTGGAGATTATCCGCGCGCTTGAGAATATGCCGACCTCACCCGCAAAAGCGCAAGCGCTGGATGCACTGGCCGAACACCCGGCCCACGCCGTGCGAGAGGCCGCCGGACAGCATCGCAAAAGCAATTAGGAG
>CAZDWG010000013.1:13747-15200 GCA_964509005.1 uncultured Zetaproteobacteria bacterium | reverse complement strand
TGGCGAGCCTTATCCATATGGCTGGCGAACGTAGCGCCGAGCCTTTTATCCAGTTTAATTGCTCATCCATCCCCGGTGAATTGATGGAGAATGAACTGTTTGGTTACAAACGGGGGGCATTCCCTGGCGCCGACCAGGATCACGAGGGTTTACTGTCTACGGTGGGTAAGGGAACATTGTTTCTGGATGAAATCCATGAATTACCGCAGGCCATGCAGGCCAGATTATTGCATGTGCTGGACGATGGTCATTTCCGGCAGATGGGTGATACGCAAAAACACGTGTTCCAGGCGCGGATTATCACCGCCACCAACAAGGATCTCAAGGATGAGGCCTGGCAGGGGCGCTTCCGCGAAGATTTATACTTTTGCCTGGATGTCCTCCATATACACATCCCGCCTCTGCGCGAACGGCGAGAGGATATCGCTCCCCTGGCCGTTTCCTTGTTGGAAAAGCTCACTGCGGATAAAGTCGTTCAGGCTGACCCGCTGGACGCGCGGCAATGCCTGTGGCTACAGGCGCAGGACTGGCCGGGTAATGTGCGCGAACTGGGAAACACCCTGCAACGGGCGCTACTTCTGGCTGCCAATGGAAAATTAAATATTCCGCCGCAGGAAACCCACGCTGGCGAGAAGGAGATAAAGTTGGCGGAAGCAACAATAAATTTTGAGCGCAGCCTGATCTTGCGCACCATTGAGGCTTGCAGCGGAGACAAGGAGGAAGCTAGCCGATGTCTGGGTATTGGCCTTTCCACCCTGTACCGGAAACTGGAGGGATGATTCCCATATATGAGAATAATTGCAGATTATATTCCTGTTTATGGGATTCAAGGTGTTCAATAAGCAGTGAATCATACTTAATATAAATTAAAAATTCATTGTCATATCAGTGTTATTTTATATTTCAACAGTATTTTTATATCGTATGTGACAAAATGATACACATTGGTGCGATAAATGTTGACGCCATAGCCCGGCATCCACAGTGTCGCCCCCAGTTCCCCGCATGGATTCATATTTTTTCTGCTTGCAAGCCGACGGATGGATGGCTTGGGACAGGTCGAAGGGAAGTGTGGAAACAGGGGAAGGGAAACAAATAAAGGCTCAAGCTGCTTAACCGGGCCACTACTATAATATTGGAGGAAACTTAACCATATGAAGAAAATGCTTCTTACAACTGCTGCTTTTGCTCTGCTTGCGGTATCCAGCATGGCACTGCTACCGAATAAGGCTGCGGCGCTTCCGGCGTTTGCGCGCCAGACCGGCGCGGCTTGCCTGAGCTGTCACTTCCAGACCTTTCCGGCACTCAAGGCGTTCGGTCGGGAATTTATGTTTAATTCGTTTACTGATGTAGGCGATCAGGCGCTGGTCGAGGATGATAACCTGTCTATCCCCGCAGTGCTGAATATGAGCATGGACGTCGTTGCAAGCGCAACCCATACGACCGGTGATGG
>CAZDWG010000013.1:0-13647 GCA_964509005.1 uncultured Zetaproteobacteria bacterium | reverse complement strand
TGCTGAATATGAGCATGGACGTCGTTGCAAGCGCAACCCATACGACCGGTGATGGACAAGCGTCCAAAACGACCTACAACATACCGGATAATGCAAGACTGTTTATTGCAGGACGCATCGGCAAACACTCAGGTGCCTTCATTATGTTCACGGGTGGAACGGATGGCAATTCATTCATGAATAAGGGTCCTACACCTGTATGGATGTTTTTGAACTCGGTACGGCTCAACGATGATTGGCAGGTTGGTCTGGGTATCCACAAATCACCTTGGGGCGCATCCAATGCCATGGAAGTCTCCAATGTATTCGGTCATCGCGGCGACAAACTTGCGGGTCAGGATGTTTCCGCTATCAAGGCCGCAGGTTTCACCAAAATGACCACGGGCATCGGCGTATGGGCGCGCTATAAGGATCTCGGTTATGTTCAGGTCGCCGCAGTGGCGCCGGCGGGACTCACCACGGGCGTTGCCGATGTTGGAACCCGATGGGGATATCTGTTGCGCGCCGTGGCAACGCTGGACATTAACGATTGGGATACACTGATCGGTTTCGGCTATGTAACTGGCACCGCGGGCAAGGGTAGCGGTGGCGGAACAACGGCATCCGGCCCCCTGAATGGCCCCAAGAGAATGATGGGAAACTTCCCGCTTGAAAAAACGCGCATCCCGATGAACCTACAGTTTGTTGATGTGCAGGTGCAGGGCGATGTGGGCGATATGAGCGTGGGTATCTATAGTGACTGGGCGCACGCTGCGGGGCGCACCAGTTCAAGCGGTGCCGGTAACTTCTACGGTTCGCCTGGAATCCCTCCCGGCTTTGGCTCCGGCTTCGGCAATCCTACTGGTCCCAGTGCCAATTTTAATACTACAGGCAAAACGTTTGATGCCTATTCATTCCGTGTGGAAGTCGAACCCATCAATCGTTTTCTGTTCGGTATCGGCTATGGCTACAGGCGTCTGAAGGATGCAAAAGTAGGGGTAGGAGATATAAAGACTCAGACATTCCAGATTGCCGCAACTTACAAACTCTATCAGAATATGGATATAAATCTGGTATTCGATAATGAGAAAACGACGGATCCGACAGGCAGACTGGGATCCGGCGCGAAATTTAACCCGATGGGGATGCTGACAACACCCGGCCTGAAGAGCTTTACAAACAGAACCACGGTGCTGTCCGTCGAAGCATTGATGTAATTCTATTTTGGACGTATGAAGGCGGGACAAACGGGGGAGGTTAACGCCTCCCCCGTTTTATTTAGCATGGTACAAATTCACACTCATCGCCTTGAGCTTGGGCGTAGCGCGGGCTCCATCATGGTTTTCCTGAAGTTGAACCATGTCTCCACGCCGTTGTCATATGATGGTTTGCATTTGGCGGCGCATGACTCGCCAAGCCTATTGCAGACATTCCAGCACGCGATCCAACCCTCCTTCGTCAATCGCGCAAGCTGCCCGTGCGGCCACCATGGGTTTGGCGTGGAACGCGATGCCGAGACCTGCCGCGAGAATCATGGGTAAATCATTCGCCCCATCCCCCACGGCAACCGTCTGCTTTACAGGGATACGCCACGCCGCCGCCTGTGACAGCAGTGCATTCTTTTTGGCCTGTGCATCCACGATATGACCGATGATGCCACCGGTGAGTTCCCCCCCCCGGATACCCAGCACATTGGACAGACTGAAATCCAGATTTAGACGGTCTTTGAGTTTATCGGTAAACCAGGTAAAGCCGCCGGATACCAGGCCCACCTTCCATTTATGCTGTTTGAGCGTTGCAATCAGGCGTTCGGCGCCATCGGTAAGATCAATACATTTGTCATAGACCTGATCCAATACTTCCACATCAAGCCCGGCCAGTAATTGCGTGCGCTCGCTCAGGGATGCGGCAAAATCCAGCTCACCGCGCATGGCGCGCTCGGTAATCGCGGCTACTCGCGATTTAATGCCCAGGAAATCAGCAATTTCATCAATGCATTCACACTGGATCAGGGTTGAGTCCATATCCATGAACAGCAGGCCGGGTTGTGAAAGGGTAGGGCGCAAACGCATGATTCGCATGCTGCCAAACTTGATGGCAAATCAAAAGCTGTATGAACTCACAATCAAATATACCTGTATGCGATGACATTCACCGATGGGGTGTTACGACAAGAACAACAATGCATTCATTGTCCTTGATTTCTTGGATATAAAGAACTACCATTTTGTAAAGAAATAAAAAGAGGTAAGTATGATGTCCTCGTAAAAAGTCAGAAAGGTCACTGTTTGTCATTGCGAGCGTAGCGCGGCAATCTATAACCCGTTGACATAAAACGAGATTGCCACGTCACTTCGCTCCTCGCAATGACGTCAGGGGACTTTTTACGAGGACATCAAGTATGATTGTGTTTGAAAAGACTGCTAAGGTTTCCAGCAAAGGTCAGATTACACTACCAAAGGCTGTGCGTGATTTTCTGCATACGGATATTTTAAGGGTTGTGATTGAGAATGATGAAGTGCGCATTCAGCCCGTCCGCAATGTTGCCGGAAGCCTGAAACGATATACGAAAAAGGGTATTTCGATGGATCAGGCGCGAGAAGATGCATGGGATCAGGTGGCGCATGAAAAATATCCACGTCGTTGACACCAACTTCATTTTACGTTTTTTACTGGCAGATCATGGGCAGCATTATAGGCAGGCATCCGCGTTTATGTTGTGGATGCAATGGTATTCAGCACAGCCCTGCAACATGGTTGGCAAAGCAAAAGTTTTGATAAGAAACTGAACAAGCTAATCGAAAGCTAACCTGCACTATTCATAACTCGCCGTGATGATTGTAGCTTGGACTATTCACAAATACTGCCATGCCCTTGCTTGTTCCTTTGTCCGCACCGAATCCCTCGTCGGTCGTCCGTATGCACGGCTACGGTCTCTCTCCTCGGAATCCGTTGCGAACAAAGGCCCAGCGCAATCATTATGGCGATTCATGAATAGTCCAGGGTAGAGATTTTCGTCCTTTGCGGTGAGTCATGTTTATAGCAATTCATCGAGGAAGGCGATACATGCCGTCAGGCGTTGGCGCTGATCCTTTGTAGTATCGAGCAGGGTCAGGTTGCCGTCGGGTGTCAGACGGAAACGCTGCGGTTCACGTTGCACGCGCATCAAAAGCTGCGCCGGGTCAATCTTTGACTTGACAGTGAAATGAAAGCGGAGTCCCTGGCCGTCCGACTTGATAGCGGATAGCGACAGTGCCTGGGCGCGCCAGCGTATACGCGCCGATTCGAGGGCCGTGCGGGCTTCAATCGGCATCGGGCCAAAACGGTCAATCATTTCCTCAAACAGCAGGTCGGACTGCGCATCCGAAGCTATATCGGATATGCGACGGTACAGTGCCAGCCTCTCTCCTGCTTGTGGAATATAGTCCGGTGGAAGAATGGCGTTCGCCCCCAAATGCATATCCACGCGCTTCCGTGTCTTGTCCGGTAATCCGCGCGATTCGTTCACTGCTCTGGAGAGCATGTCCAGATACATATCCAGACCGATGGCTTCGATCTGGCCGGATTGCTCCGCGCCGAGCAAATTTCCCGCACCCCTGATTTCCATGTCCTGACGGGCAATCATGAAACCCGCGCCCAGTTCGGAATGCTCCGCGATGGCCTGTAAACGTTCGCGGGCATCCGGCGTCATGGCGCGCACATCAGGGGTAAATAGATAGGCATAGGCCTGCCGGTGACTGCGGCCCACGCGCCCTCGAATCTGGTGCAGTTGGGACAACCCCAGCAGATCGGCGCGCTCCACGATCAGGGTGTTGGCATTGGGCACGTCCAGGCCCGATTCAATAATGGTGGTGCATACCAGCACATGCACGCGCCCTTCGTAGAAATGCATCATTTGTCGATCCAGCTCCACCGGACTCATCTGACCATGCGCAATGGCAATTTCCGCTTCGGGGACATCCTCGCGCAGGCGGTTTGCAATGCGCTCAATGCTTTTTACATGGTTGTGCAGATAATAAATCTGACCGCCGCGATACAATTCACGCCGAATGGCTTCATTGACCAGATGTGGATCAAATGCAGTCACCATGGTACGAATCGTTTCGCGCTCGGCTGGCGGCGTGCTGATAATGGACACGCGACGTAAGCCCGAAAGCGTCTGGTGCAGCGTGCGCGGAATGGGGGTAGCGGTGAGCGTTAGTAAATCCGCGCTGGCTTGCATCTCTTTCAGCTGTTCCTTGTGGCGGACACCAAAGCGTTGTTCTTCATCCACAATTACCAGTCCCAGATCGGCAAAGTGGAACATCTCCGATAGCAGGCGGTGCGTGCCGATGATGATGCGTATTTTGCCGGAGTTGAGGTCGCGGGCGATACGCTCGCTTTCTTTCTTGCCCTGCAAGCGGGTGATGACTTCAGTCTTCAGGCCGCTTCCGGAAAAACGTTCGGCAAAGCTGTTCAGGTGCTGATTGGCCAGCACCGTGGTGGGCGCCAGCAATGCAACCTGTTTTCCCGCATGTGCCACCACAAAGGCGGCGCGCATGGCCACTTCCGTCTTGCCGAATCCTACGTCGCCACAAATCACCCGATCCATGGGTGTATCCTTTGCAAGGTCGGATAACACCTGGTCAATGGCACTCACCTGGTCATCCGTTTCTTCAAACAGGAAACGGGCGGCAAACTCTTCGTATGCGGTGTGGGACTCGCCTTCAAGGCTGTAAGATGTCCGTCGCACCTGTTTGCGGGCCGCTTCGGTGTCGATCAGTTCGTGTGCCATAGCCAGCAGATCATGCTGCACTCGCTGGCGCATACGTTTCCATTTTTCCGAGCCGAGCTTGTTTAACGGAGGACTGTCTTCGCCCGTATACCGGTGCAGGCGGCTTAAGTCTTCCACCGGTACATAAATGCTGGCGTCGCCCGCATATTCGATATGCAGAAAATCAGCGAGTGCGTCACCCGACGCCATGCTGACCAGGCCTTTATAGCGACCCACGCCGTGATCCTCATGCACCACCGGATTACCGGACGTTAATTCCCGCAGGCTGGAAAACACATCGGCGCGTATCAGTGCCGAACCCTTGCCGCGTTTACGTGGCAGGCGTTGGCCCAGCAGTTCGCGCCCGGTCAGGATCATGATTTTTGTACCCATGAGCGCCATGCCCTGCTCAAGGAAACCGATGGTGGTGGAGATGGCAGCATTCGGCAGGTCGTGCAGGCCATGGCAGTGTACGGCGGTCTTTTTCGGGTACGCCGCACAGGCCTCAACCATACGTTCCTGCTGGCCTGGCCCATGCGCCACCAGCAACAGCCTCCAGCCCGCGCTTATTTTGTGGGCCAGCGCTTCATTCAGGGCATGCAGGGGTTGAGGCCGCTTCTGAAAATCCGTCAGAGATAGCGGGGTGCCAATGTTCGTATCCGTTCGCAGGGGGCGTGCGTCCACGGGCGTTTCGATGGCATACAGTTCCTGCGGGCTGATGACGGGCTCGTGACTGGCGCGTACCATGGTGAACTGATCGCGTACCTGTGCGGCGAAATCCGTCCGTTTCGATTCAATCGTCTCCGGTGCGAAAACGGCTGTATTCTCCGGTAAATAGTCTACGAGCCGTGCTGTGGATGCATAGGCGAGGGGCAACAATGCTTCTATGCCGGGATGGGGTCGGCCTTTCCCGG
The DNA here is from genome assembly GCA_964509005.1 of uncultured Zetaproteobacteria bacterium. Classification (GTDB taxonomy): domain Bacteria; phylum Pseudomonadota; class Zetaproteobacteria; order Mariprofundales; family Mariprofundaceae; genus JAUZQZ01. The sequence continues at coordinate 8,001 of CAZDWG010000013.1, read as the reverse complement.
CGGCGGCGAGCATTGGATGTGCGCGCAGATGAGGGAAACGCGCCCGGAAGGCCGCGGCAAAGTGTTTGCATCCTGTGTCGTCCAGAATCACCTCGCGTACCGGCACGGAAATAAACTGCTCCAGCGATTCGCCCGAACGTTGCGTTTCCACATCAAAACGACGGATGGACTCGATGGCGTCGCCAAACATGTCCAGTCTTAACGGTGAGTTTTCGGTGGCGGGCCAGACATCCAGAATGCCGCCACGGACGGCGAACTCACCTGCTGCCAGTACGCGCTCCGTGGCCTGCATACCAGCCAGTGTCAGCCGTTCCCTCAATTTGGCGATATCCAGCGGGTCGCCCACATGCAATTGCCACACATGGGCGGAAACGGACTCAGGCGGGGCAATGCGTTGCAGCCAGGCGGGCAGCACCGTGAGCAGCAGTCCGGTCGGGGAGGGTTCCCGTAACAGGCGCGCCAGCGTCGAAAAACGTTCGCCGACAATGGCATGGTGCGGCGATACTCGGTCGTAGGGCAGCACTTCCCATGCCGGGAAGCGCCACAATAAATCGGGCGCATCCTGCAAAAAGAAGGCCAGTTCCTCTGATAGTTGCCGATAACCGCGCAGGTCGGAGCATATCCACACATGCAGCCCGTTTTTGCGGGCGGTTTGGGCGAGTTGCCAGGCGAATCCGGGGGTGCTTGCCATCATGGGCGCGGAATCATGCCGGAAACGGGCGCTGACAGCTATCCGCTTTCTCGCTCCAGGATTTGGCATTGAATGTAGCCTGGACTATTCATGAATCATCATCATCATTACCGACCGAATCCGCCACCTCCGGGGGTTTCGATGCGTAACCGGTCGCCCGGCTTCAATGTTTGCGTGCATTTGGCGGGGATACTTGTCCACTGTCCGTCCGTGTAAAGCATGTCCTTGCCAGCCTGTCCCTCTTTCCCGCCATGCAGTCCCCAAGGGTGGGTTTGCCGCCGTTCGGCAAGCAGGAACATCTGACATGCCGCTAATATTTCCCATTCGCGTATCATGCCATCACCACCACAAAACATTCCCGCACCACCCGACCCGCGGCGAATAGCATATTCACGGATACGCAAAGGGTAGTGCATTTCCAGCACCTCAATGGATGTATTTTTTGTGTTGGTCATATGGCACTGAACGGCGGATAGTCCTGCTCCGTTTGCATGTGCGCCCATGCCTCCCGCCAGCGTTTCATAATAGACCCACGCGCTTCCCGCATCATTTACGCCACCGAAAATGACGTTATTCATCGTCCCCTGCGCCGCCGCCGGGATACGCTCCGGACAGGCTTTCGCCAGCGCGCCCAGCACTACATCGACGATGCGCTGGCTGGTTTCTACATTGCCGACGGCGACCGCTGCGCCGGGACGCGCATTGAGCAGAGAGCCTTCCGGCACCGTGATGCGGATGGGGCGGAAGATAGCGGACGTTTGCGGCGTGCCCTCCGGCATCAGGCAGCGGAAGGCATAAAATACCGCCGCCGCCGTCACGGATATGGGGCAGTTGACGGGGCCGGGACATTGTGGTGCGGTTCCGGAAAAGTCCACACTCACCCCTTCACCCGCAACCGTTATTTCCGTGCAAATGGTGAAGGGGCCATGGTGCAAGCCATCATCTTCCAGCGTATCCTCAAAGCGATAACAACCATCAGGAATATTCGCTATTGCATTCCTTCCGTAAGATTCGGAGATAGCCAGCAGTTGCTTCAGTCCGGCGGCAACGGGCATTTCCGGGGATAATGCAATCAAGCGTGAAACACCTGCGTTGCAGGCCGCGCGCTGTGCTGCCAGATCGCCCGTGCGTTCTTCGGGGTTACGCGCCTGTTCAAGAAAATTCCGAATAAAGTCAGGCTGCTCCTGGTTCGCCCGGAACCAGTAGCCGGGATGAATGACCACCCCTTCATCCGCGAGCGTTGCGTGAATACCCATGGAGCCGGGGGAAACACCGCCCACGTCGGCATGATGAGCGCGCGCGGCGGAGAAACCAATCCGTTCCTCCTCAATGAAGATGGGCGTGACTACGGTGATGTCGGGCAGATGCGTGCCACCAAGGAAGGGATCGTTGAATACCACCACATCGCCCGGCTGCCAGTCGATATACGCCACCACATCACGCATGGCGTAAGCCATGGATCCAAGGTGTACGGGGATGTGCGCGGCCTGTGCAACCAGTTCGCCCGCCGCATCAAACAGGGCACAGGAATAATCCTCACGATCCTTGATGTTCGGCGACAACGCCGAGCGTTTGAGCACCGCGCCCATTTCTTCGCAAAAGGCGTTTAGGCGATGCGCAAAGAGGCTTAATTCCACGGCATTCATACTGTTCTTAGAAGGAGATGCCCGTGGGGGGAGACTTTCACATGCCAGCACGGGGGCAACCATAGCGTGGCCGTCTCCTCCAGAATCAGCGCCGGACCGGCGATGGCATGCCCCGGTCGCAAGGCTTCGCGTTGGTAATGTGGTGTCCGCCCGGCTTCGGTGCGGGTGTAGTCCGAAGGCTCTGCCGGAGACGTGGCCTGCGGTAATTCAGGCAGATGGGCTCGCTTTGTCTGCACGATTGCGGAGAGACGCAGCGTCATGATCTCAATGGGTTGATCGAGCGTATGTCCATACGCTTTCCCATGGGCACGGATAAAATGCGATGTAAGTTCATCCATGTCATGGGTATAGGGGGTGGTCAGCTGGAAGCCCTGCCCCCGGTAGCGCATATCTACGGTGCGTTCGATGGACAGATGAAAATTTGGCAGTCGTTGTCTTACTTGTGTTTCCAGACGGGAAAAGATGCGTTCAGCCGTTGTTGCGGCACTTTTGGCGTCCAACCTGATCCTGTGCGTTTGCGACACATCGCATTGCCGCTGTCCGGAAAGCATGCCGAGAGCGGAGAAAGCGCCACTGGCGACAGGCAGGATGATGTCGGGGATATTGAGTGATTCAGCCAGCGCGCAGGCATGCAGGCCGCCAGCACCGCCAAAGCAGACCAGCGTGAAATTCCTGGGATCATAAGCTCGCTGTACGGACACGACGCGCAACGCGCCCGCCATTTTTTCTTCAGCCACCCGGATGATGCCATGCGCCATTTCCAGCATGTCCATGCCGAATTCATTTCCAAGCCCGGATATGGCCTGTTCAGCTCTGGTGGGGTCAAGGCGTATATTTCCGGCCAGGTGCGTGTCGCGGGGGATGTGCCCGAGTAGCACATGGGCATCCGTGACCGTGGGGCGCATGCCGCCCATCCCGTAACAGGCCGGACCCGGATCGGCTCCGGCGGATTCCGCTCCTACCTGTAATAATCCCGCTGCATCGCGCCAGGCGATGGAGCCGCCGCCAGCACCGATGGTGTGGATATCCAGCATGGGTACAGCCACCGGAAGGCCAGCGATTTGTGCTTCAGTGGTGATGCGTGGCTGCCCGTCCAGCAAGGATACGTCCGTACTGGTGCCGCCCATATCGAAGGTTATCAGGCGGGTTCTGGCCAGTTGCTCTCCCACCATTCCGGCGGCTACCAGACCGCCCGCAGGCCCGGAAAGAATCATCTTGACGGCATTTCTTCCTGCTTCGCAGACATCCATCACACCGCCCGCCGAATGCATCACGAATAAGTTGCCGGATGAATTCCCGGATGAAAGTAGATCACCGAGGCGCAAAAGGTATTGCCTGACCAGTGGTCCCACATACGCATTGAGGAAGGTGGCGACCGCACGCTCGAATTCCCGGTACTCGGCCAGCACCTCGTGCGATTTTGAAACGAACATACCCGCGGGGAGGGCATGGGCCGCGACCTGCTCCTGTTCCGTATTGAGAAAGGAAAACAGCGTACATATGGCGACGGATGCATACCCTTTCGCGGCCCTGGCGATCCGTTTAATATCCGCATCGTCAACGGCTTCGATCAATTTTCCGTCGGCATCTACGCGTCCGCTGATGCCAAGGCAGTCTTTCCGCTCGATCCATGCAGGCAGCTTTGGCGGGCACAGCTTATAGAGATAAGGGCGCGTCTGCCTGCCGATAAGCAATAGATCTTCCAGTCCACGGTTGGTGATGAACAGGGTTTTCACGCCCTTGCGCTCCAGGATGGCATTGGTGGCTACCGTCGAACCATGGACCAGATTCAGGTCAGTCAGTGTTAGATGCAGTTTGTGCATACCGCGCAAAATAGATTCACAGGGGTCATGTGGAGTAGAAAGTTCCTTGTGAAAGAGCAGGCGATGACCATCAAAGAGGACAAAGTCCGTGAAGGTTCCTCCGGTATCTATGCCCAGCAACAGGCCAGAGCTATTTCTTCTTGAAGCCAAAATCCTTGATGCTGGCCACGCGAGAATCATGGTCATAGGTGATGACCACACGGCGCAGGAATGATTTTCCGGTATCGGGGTTGTGATATAATTCGACATAAATGGCGCGGTTGGGGTGCAGGTCATCCTTGAGCACCGGGCTTCCCAAAACCGATTCCACATGGAACCGGCTATCGCCTTTCTGAATGCCGACCACCAGCTCCGGTTTAAGGACATTTCCCTGATGCAGGACTTGTTGTATACAGCCGGAAAGGATGAGCATCGTTACCATGATCAATATTCTCATGGGGTGGCTTCCACTGGTTCGTCGTGTCCTTCTTCCAGCAGCCTGATATATTCAGCCATGCCTTTTTCCAGTGTCCATGCAGGTTTCCAACCCAGCAAATCAGTGGTATCCGAGATGTCCGCCTCCGTATGGTTTTGATAGAAGTCGTAGGGATTGTCGAAATAATCGACATCCAGATCCCTGTTTAGCAGGGTTCCCAGATTTTCGATCATGTCATTGAAACAGCGCGCCGTACCTGACCCGACATTGCACACCCCGGAACGCGGTGCCTCCAGCGCCGCCAGATTGGCGGTGATGACATCGCGAATGTAAACGAAATCGCGTTGCTGTTTGCCGTACTTGAATAGCCTCGGGCGTTTTTCTGCCTTAATTTGATGGTAAAGCTGTAAAATCATGGATGCGGTTGTTCCTTTGTGGGTCTCTCCGGGGCCATAGACATTGAAGTAGCGCAGACCAATAATCGTGGCGGGGTGACGGTCGTGCCAGCGGCGGGCGATGCGTTCCATGGAAAGTTTGGAGAAGCCGTAGATATTGGCCGGTTCCTCAACACCGCCCACGCGATTGGGCGCGGGTGCATGACCATAGGTGGCCGCCGAAGATGCGTAAATCATTCGGGTGCCGGATTTACAACTGGCCTCAAGCATGGCCGCGAACGCATTGGTATTCACTTCCAGCATACGGCGTTGATCCAGCACGGTGGTGTCGGAAATAGCCCCCTGATGCAGGATGGCCGAATATGCCCCATCGGCAATCTCCCGGTGCAGAGCCGGGTCGGCAATCGACCCTGCGCGTACCTCACAATCTATATGCACAAGGTTTTTCCAGTCGCCGAAACTGAAATCGTCCACGATGACCACATCCACATCCGACCTTTTGACCAAGGCTGCGGCAAGGTTTGCGCCAATGAAGCCGGCACCTCCGGTAATAAGAATCCGTTCAGTCATCGACGACCCTTTGTATGCATATTTGTATGAATATTTCCCCATGATCGCTGGAGATCAGCAATGGCATGCATCGTGGCCTGATTGCAGATGGGATAAGTAGCGTGCGCATTGACGCGGGCTATCAATTCTTCCGCGGGCCGAGTGAGTAGCGCGTGTTCATCCATTCCGGCCTCGACCATCAGACGTGCCATCCATGTACCCAGCCCCGGCAGTTTTGAAATACGGACAATATCGATGAGTTGTTTGCAACGTTCCGGCAGCAGTTGGCCGCCGCTGGCGCGTGATAATTCACCTGCATCGGCAGTCGCAAGGTCATCGACCGGACGGCAGAGGAGCTTAAGGATCACCCACTCGCTTTCACGCAGGAAATCCCTGTCTTCGCATAATGGAAAGGTGCCGGGCATGGGTTGCACCTGAGCGCTCATTTATTTCTCCGTATAAGCGGTGGGTCCGGCAATGTAGGCGCCTTTCAACGCCCATTTACGAACCTTTGTCAGCATGCGATTGGCGCGCATAAGATTGGCGCGCCGGAGTTTTGCGCCGCGCAGGTCGGCCTTGAACAGGTTCGCATAACTTAAATCTGCGCCACGCAAATCCGCACCTTGCAAATTGCATTCGGAAAGGTTGGCGCCAGTCAGTTTTGCATTCCTTAAATCCATGCCGGATAAATTCAGACCGGACAAATCTTGTCCCGCAAGGCTATGATCTTCCCGGACCGTTTGGGCGACTTCATCTGCGGTCATGCTTTCCTCCCGAAAATTTATGTGCGTGGATAGTACGGTACCGCGCATTTAGCGCAAGTGGCTCATCAGCCACGATTGAACACCTCTTCATATTGCTGATTGCTCCAGTAAATAAAAATGAGGATCTCGGCTATGGCCGTATGAACTTCGGGCGGGATGTCTTCACCTACATGGAGTAGCGATAAAATTTGGACCAGATCTTTGTCTTCGCGAATGGGAATGTTATTTTCTTTAGCCAGCCGTATGATTTTATCGGCTAACGCTCCCGTACCCGTCGCTGCCACTCTGGGAGCATCATGCTGTAGGGGAATCCAGTGCAAGGCGATGGCCTGACGGGAGGGATGCCGACGGTCACTCATGTGCTCATCCCCTGATATCTAGCAGACCATCGCTGCCGGGGGCGTTGTTTATCAGTTGTTCAAATTGAGTGTTTTTTTCATGTGCCATCTGTTTGGCGGGGGCGGTGCCGAGATAGATGCCCTGGTAGCCAAGAGAATGTAATTTTCCTTCCAGACGCCGTATGTTGTGCTGTACAAACTGGCGTGCCGCATCGCTATCGTGATAGAAATTTGCGTACACTGATGCAGGAGAAATACGAGCATCAATGCGTAATGCACCAAGCCCCGCAAGGTCCAGGGCAAACAGGATGTTGTATGACTGCTTGTTTTGGTTTTGCCTGGCGTTGCTCCCGCCATGGTCATGATTTTCACGCTGTTCCTGTTGTATCGACAAATAAACGCTGATCAGTTGTCCGCCAATGAACATGGGTAGCTCAAAGCGTATCGGGTCGGTTTGCATGCTGGCGATGAGATTTAATACCTGCTGTGATTCAACGCGCGCGGCACCTTGTCTGGAAGCGTGAGTGGTTTTCACGATCTCCGATGTCATCCATTGCTGCCTGCTGTTTTCAATTAGATCGAGCAGGAGGGCTTTGAGACCGTGGTGCCTGATGTTTTGCGGTTCCGGACCTGAACTCCCTCGATGCCGGGTAAGACGGCTCGCTTTTGTTTGCGCAAGATGGTCGAGAACATGGAGTTCTGGCATTTTTCCGGTTTGGCCAACTTGCAGAAGCAAGAGATCGCCCGCTTGAATATGCGCGGGAGCAGGGGCTTCAAAGCTTCGATTTCGCCATTGTAAGATAATATGGCCGGAATTCAGACGCCGTTCCACGGTGGCGGCGATGATCTTTCCCGCGGGCCATGTGAAGGGGGGTGCCACGGACATTGCGGGTTTTTCCATGGATGATGAAAGAGGCCGTGGTGCCTGCGCTTGTAATTCCAATTGCGGATGCTTGCCTTCTTTGAGAACTTCCAGGGTGATGGTCTTGTTTTGCAGGCGCTTGCTTAAACCTTCGAGGGTAACACGTTCTCCCCGAATATTGACTTGCGCTTTACCCTGAATGATTTTGGCGACATGCACTTGCAGGATATCGCCTTTTTTCAGATATTGAAGGTTGCCATGACTGACATGTAGTTGTGCTTTCCCCCAACCCGTGAGACCCGGGGTGCCAGATGGTGTCGTGAGTATTTGCATAAGGCCATGGTAGTTGTTTTTTTCAGGATAAAATAGTGGTAGCTACAAAGCAGCAGCTTGTGATGCAAGATATTGATTAGGTACGTAAGCATTTGCCGCCACCCTCGACTATGCCAAAATGTGCTAGCCTGTGTTACGTCCCGCTCTATTCCAGATGTTTCGTTTCGCCCTGCTTGAGGTGAGAC
>CAZDWG010000012.1:0-15314 GCA_964509005.1 uncultured Zetaproteobacteria bacterium | reverse complement strand
TGGTCGTTCGGACGTTGTGTTTTCCTTGTAATGCGGGGTGAACCATATATGTATTGATCTCCTCGTAAAAAGTCCCCTCTGGTCATTGCGAGGAGCGAAGTGACGAAGTAATCTCTTTTTATATCAATTGCTTATAGATTGTCGCGCTACGCTCGCAATGACAAAAAAGAGCCATTCCGGACTTTTTGCGAGGACATCATGTATTATGCCTCCGAAAATCTTCGGGGGCCATTTTTCTACAAACAGCCAAATGGTATAGCAATGATCTGATGATCCAATTGCGTTACTCGTTCGATGTTGCAGACCACAATCCCAAAACGGCAATCCTGCTCGCGCACAAAATCACGAAGGCTGCGCAATTGTCTGTTTTGAATATGTTGTCCATATTTTATTTCAACGGGTAAAAGGCCGAATTCGCCTTCAAGAATTAGGTCCACTTCCGCGCCGCCATTGGTGTGGTAATGAGTACAGGCACAATGAATCCCTAATGCATTGAAGTTTCGCATGATGGTTTCTATCACCATGGATTCCCATGAAAAACCAAAATTTGGATGTTGTAACAGATCATCCAGTGTATTCAGGTGAAGCATGAAGTGCAGCAAGCCGGTATCACGCAAATAACCTTTGGGATGTTTGCTGATACGTTTTCCCGCCTGTCTGCTGAAGGCGGGGATATGACGCCAGATAAATGTGCCGTGGGCGATGTGGAAATAACTTTTTGCCGTTGGCTGGGATACGCCCAATGCTCTGGCTACATCCGCATAATTGATGATCTGGCCGGAGAGATTTGCCAGCATATGCAAAAAAAGTTGATATTTTTGGCGATCCAGACCGGGAAACAGCGATACAATATCCCGATTGATGTACGTTTGAAGATAGTTTTGCATCCAGAGGCTGGTGAAACGTGGGTTATTCTTGATCCATGGCTCAGGGTACCCGCCACGAAACCAGTATTGATGCACGCCTTGCAGCGAAATGCGATTAGGCAAATCCAGCAAGCTACGGATACCGTCTCTATGCTCGATGAGACCATAAAAATCCGATACAGGAAGAGTAAACGATTCAGACGGGCTCAATGGCGCGAGTTCAATCATGGCAACGCGCCCTGCCAGTGATTCGGAAATAGCGGACAGCAATTCCGGTGAACTGGAACCCGTGATAATAAAACGGCCACTACGGCCTCTGTCGGCATCAATAGCCACACGTAAAGCCGGAAAAACAGAGGGCAGTCGTTGCGCCTCATCCAGCGCCGTATATTCACGATTTAAACGGAAGAACAGATCAGGTTCGTGGGATATGAGTTGAACATCACCTGTCTTTTCAAGATCGAAAATGCGCCATGGTTCAGGAAGACTCTTCAACAACGTTGTTTTCCCGCATTGGCGAACTCCCACAATAGCTACACAGGGGAATAGCGATAAAAGTTCATGCAAAAGATTGGTATATGCCCTTTTCATACCTTGCAATAGTAAACTCTAACTTTTGTATTGCAAGGTTAATGGTGTATTCGTACTATTACAGGCTGAAATTCCGCGGATCAGTCACCCGCTGGTTGAATGTGCATTTGACAGGGTAGTAGTTTCATTTTCTACCGCGCGCACGATCTCATTAACGGTGCCTGGCTTGAGTTATTGTTTTTTCGTGCTACCCGTTGTGTTGGATCGTCGTTCGGGCATGATGACGGGCCAATAACAAGAAGTGTGACGGAAGGGTCAAGGAGAAATAAAATGAATGTATTTGTCCTGCCCTGTTCATCCTTGCTGGACGTTTATTCATGAGCCATGCGCTGATGTCCTCGTAAAAAGTCAAAAAAGGGCACTGTTTGTCATTGCGAGCGCAGCGCGGCAATCCTTTAACACGTTGATATAAAACGAGATTGCCACGTCGCTACGTTCCTCGCAATGACGCCATTGGACTTTTTACGAGGGCATCATGCGCTGATGCTTGTCCGGCCATGGCTGGATACTTATGGCTACGCTGGCCTTTTCGGCGTGGTATTTGTGGAGGGCTTTGGTGTTCCTGCACCCGGTCAGGCCAGCCTGATGGCGTCCGCGATGCTTGCCAGAACCGGCGGCATGAACATTGTATGGGTATTGGCGACCGTATGGACCGCTGCATTCTCCGGCGATACGTTGGGCTATATGATCGGGCGCCGTTGGGGTCGAAGGGTTTTGATGCGCCTGCCGGTATCGCAATCCGTCCTGGACAGGGCCGAAGCAGCCTACCGGCGATACGGCGGCATCGTGGTCGTTTTCGCCCGCTTTGTTGATGGTTTCCGCCAGATTAATGGTGTCGCTGCCGGTAGTTTTGAGATGCCATGGCGGATATTTCTGGTATTTAACGCCATCGGCGCGTCCCTCTGGTGCGGCGTCTGGGGGCTTGGTGTTTATTTTGCATCGGATACCATTATCGCGGTCTGGCGGCAAATGGCGCCATGGCATCGCTATGGCTGGTTCTTCGTGGCGGGATTGATCGTCCTGGCCGCTGCGATGATACATTGGCGGTTTGCCAGACGCAGAAAAGAGCATGGGGAGAATACACCATAATGCAACCGTTTCGGGCCATGGTCCTTCTATCCCTGCTGATGATGCCGGTATGTGCCGCTCAAGCATCGCCCACCTCCGGGCAGCGGTTTGTGACGGTTACAAGGCATCAGTTTACGCTTGCCATCCCGTGGTTCGGGCGGGTGGAGGCTGTTTCTTCCATTGTCGTGGCCGCCCGCATTCGTGGCCGCATCATAAAGATCTATCCACGGGACGAGAGCAACGTGCATCAGGGCGATATGCTGTTCGATCTCGGCGGCAAGGAGGTGGATGCGCGGCGAGCCAATCTGAACGAACAGGTCAAACTGGCAGGGAAAGCGACACAGGCTGCCAGGCGGAACCTTTCCATCCAGAAAAATATGCTGGGCGAGCGCCTGTCCAACAGAAAATTGCTCAATACTGCGGCGCAAACACTGGCGCGGGCTGAAAGCCGGTTATCGGCTTCAAAACAGGCATGGGAGACGTTTGCAGCGGGTAGTCGTATCAGGGCGCCGGTGGATGGTTATTTCACGGAGAGAGCTGTGTACGAGGGGCAATACGTCACTGTCGGCATGCGGCTTGCCGGCATTGTGAACCCGAAGCGCGTGCGCATCCGGGCATCATTGTTCCCTCCGCAAGGCCTGAAGCTTGCGGGGCGGATGGCAACCGTCCATGTTTCCTCCGAAAAATCACTGACGGGCGCGGTTGCCAGCCGCATGCCCGATGCCACGCCCGAAGGCGGCGCGCGGGTATGGATTGAAGGCGATGGCTTGCAGGGACTTACCCCCGGTGTTCAGGTTTCGGGGGATATCCCCCTTGCCAGGCAGGCGTTTGCCGTTCCGGCCGGAGCCATTGCCCGGGACGATTTGGGTCGCGGCTATGTCTTCGTCAAAACGGATCGCGGGATTCGCAAACAGCGTGTCATCACCGGCCTGCATGATGGCGCATGGGTGGAGATTGTCTCGGGTTTGCGGGGCGGTGAACGGGTCGCCGCGAGCGATGCCTACGAACTGCTCTACCGTGGTTTCAGCAAGGTGTACCGGGCGCCGGACTGATGTTTGATGAATTCATATTCCAGAGTTTTGCAAGAGGCTCGTCGGCGTAAATGTTAAACCGCCTGATTCGCGCATTTATTCGACGCCCTTTGTTGCTGGTGCTGGGCCTGCTGCTTATTCTGGTCGCGGGAATTCAGGGTTGGCAACGCATGCCGGTGGATTTATTGCCGAGCCTGGATGTTCCGGTGGTCAATATCATCACCCACCTGCCCGGAGCATCGCCTCAGGATGTCGATCTTCTGGTGACGCGCCCTATCGAATCCGCCATGCAGCGTATCAGGGGCGTGCATCGGGTGGCCTCCACTTCGGCGCAGGGTATCTCGCACATCAGTATCCAGTTCGATTGGGGCACCGGGATCAACGATGCCCGGCAACTGGTACAGGCCAGGCTGGGGCAGGTATCGGCAACGCTGCCACAGGGCGTGGTTCCTCGCCTGGAACAAATCGGCACCACCTTGCAGGAAGTGGCCGGTTACACCATCACATCCCCTGCCAGCCCGGTCGCCTTGCTGTATGCGGTTCGCTACCGCTTGATACCGAGGCTGAAACAGATTGAGGGTGTTTCCCGCATTGACGTGCTGGGCGGTGAGCAACGGGCCTATGTGGTCCATATCAGGCCCGAAGCATTGATGCGTCTTAAATTACGATTATCGGACATCGTGACGGCGCTTGCCGATGCCAACCGGGTTGACGTGGCCGGATTCACCCACGATGGCGGGCGCGAATGGCTGGTGCGCGCCGATGGCCGAATTCACTCGCTGGATGATTTACGACATATCGCGATTCTGTTGCCTTCAATGAATCGACCGGTGTTGTTGGGAGAAATCGCCGATGTGCGCGAAGGCCGCACACCGAAGCACTACAGCATTCATGGAAACGGAAAACCGGCGGTAGCTTTGCTGGTGCGCAAGCAGCCGGGCGCCAGCGCTCTGGATGTGGTGCGCAAGGTGGATGCTGAACTGAAACTATTGCAACCGCTCCTGCCGTCGGGAGCGAAAATCCAGAAATTCTACGATCAATCCGAGATTATCGCCCGCGCCAAGGATGAAATCGTGCAGGACTTGTGGCTGGGTGCCGGACTGGTTGTTCTGGTGCTGTACCTGTTCCTTGGTTCGATCCGTCCGACACTGGTGGTGGCCCTGATTATTCCCACAACCCTGCTGGCCACGCTGGCCATGATGCAGGCGCTGGGTTTGTCGTTGAACATTGTGACCATGACGGCGCTGGCGCTGGCCATCGGCATGATCGTGGATGATGCGATTATCGTGGCGGAAAATATTGCCCGCCATGGCAAGGATAAACCCATCGAACAGGCCGCGCTCGACGGAGCGGTGGAGATTGCCGGTCCCGATGCCAGCGGCACTTTTACCACGCTGGCCGCGTTTCTGCCGCTAGCCTTGATTGGCGGTATGGCCGCCTTGTTCATGCGTCCGTTTGGCTGGACCATCAGTGCCGCGCTGTTGGTATCGTTAATCCTGTCCCTGGTTCTCGTGCCCTCTCTTTCAGCGTCCCGCTGGTTTGCATCTGCATCCAGGGTCCCGCGCTGGGTGCAAGGTGTTCAGGGCTTTGTGGAGGCTGGTTTTGAGTGGGCATTGACACACCGCAAGGTGGCCTTCGGTGCGGCGACATTGCTGGTCGTGGTAGCTGTGGTGCTGACAACGATGGGGCGTATATCTCTGCTGCCACCAATGGATGAAGGCTCCATTCTGGTTGAATACACCATGCCACCGGGTACATCCCTGGCCGAAAGCGACCGCATCGGCGACCAACTGGAGCGAATCGCCCTGCACCAACCGGAGATCGTATCGGTTTATCGACGCACGGGATCCCCCCTTATTGGCTATCAAATCGAGGGCGTGAACCGAGGCGAACTGATGATGAAGCTGAAGCCCTTGAGTCAACGTACGCGCACCGCCAGCGAGGTTATGGATCATTTTCGCCACTTGTACGCCAAATTCTCCAGCATGAGCTTTCTGTTTCATCATCCCACGCAGGAAAAGATAGATGAAAGTTTTTCCGGTCTTCCCTCGCTGTTTGGCGTCACGATCTACGGCGATAACGAGGATACGCTGGTTAAACTGGCCGCTCGGGTGGAAAAGCTTCTGAAACAGGCACCGGGCATTTCCAATATCATTAACAATACCAAGGTGCTCAGCAACCAGTTGACGGTGCGTCTGCGAACGGATCGCTTGTCTGCCTACGGCCTGCATCCGTCGGATGTGATGCAAACGCTTCAGGCCGCAGGGCTTGGCGTGCGAGCAACGAGCATCATTCGGAATCAGGCCAGTATTCCCGTCCTTTTGCGCTGGCAGGGAAGCGGTTTCCAGCATCGGGATGATGTGGGCCGTTTGCCCGTTTCTACGCCGGATGGTCAATGGATTCCGTTGAAGCGTTTGGCGGACATCGAATCTGCCGGTGTGGCCGCATCCGTAACGCGCCTGAACGGGCAACGCCAGATTACGCTGCTGGCCGAAGCGGAAGGCAATATGATCGCGGTGGCTCACAGCGTTCAGCACAAGCTCAACAAAATGAACCTGCCGACAGGCTATAGCGCCTCCGTTAGCGGTCAGTATCCGGTGGTGATTCATACGCTGCTTGAATTTGCGCTCACCGGCCTGGCGGCGGTGGTGTTGATTTACCTGATTATGGTCCTTCAGTTTGCTTCATGGCGGCAGCCGCTGGCTATTTTGGCGGTTATTCCGCTGGCCCTGGCCGGTGGCCTGATCGCGGTGTCGGTCACGGGATATGGTGTGGATGTTTCCATCGGCATGGGTGCGTTAACGCTGATCGGGATTGCCGTGAATAACGGTATCGTGCTGGTTGATTTTGCCAATCGCCGGATGCGCACGGGTTTGACGGCGGCGGATGCATGGCGGCAGGCGATTCGGATTCGCTTGCGTCCGATCATGATGACGGCGGCCACGACCATTGCATCGCTTTTGCCTATTGCACTCGGTATCGGCGGTTCCTCGGAAATTTTTCGGCCATTTTCCTGCATGGTCATCGGTGGCCTGCTGGCCGCCATGGCGGGAACATTGATCGTTTTACCGGCATTGCTACTTGAAGGGGCAGCGAAGGCCCAGGCTTGATGGCTTTTGCACGCTTCATCAATGATGCCTTCGTAAAAAGTCAAAAAAGGGTACTGTTTGTCATTGCGAGCGCAGCGCGGCAATCTTCTAACATGTTGATATAAAACGAGTTTGCCACGTCGCTACGCTCCTCGCAATGACGCCATTGGACTTTTTACGAGGGCATCATCAATGCTTCCGCGCAACTCTCCGGCCAGGCGCGAGAAGCGCAGAATCCGTAGCATATGGGTTATATGTGAGGATTCGAGCATCACAGCAACGCCACCAGGGGGCAAAAGACGGGGGGTGCTGGGTAGTTACGCCGCTTGTATATCTTCCGGTCAGCACTAAGCTGCGCCACCTTTCAAGCCATAAGCGCAATAACTTTTTACACTGGACAACACATTGATCTCTACATCTGGTATTACCATGCAATTCGGGGGCAAACCCCTGTTCGAGAATATTTCGGTTAGATTTGGCGATGGCAATCGTTATGGGTTGATTGGAGCCAATGGCAGCGGCAAGTCCACACTGATGAACATTTTGGGTGGTGACCTGGAACCGACATCGGGTCATGTGAGCATCGGGCAGCACCAGCGGGTGGGCAAATTGCGTCAGGATCATTTCGCTTTTGAAGAGTTTACGGTACTTGATACCGTGATGATGGGTTATGAAAGCCTGTGGAAGATCAAGGAAGAACGCGATCTCATTTATGCCCAGAGTGAATTGAGCGAAGAGGATGGCATGCGTGCCGGCGATCTGGAAGCAGCGTTTGCCGCGCTCGACGGATATAGTGCGGAAGCCAGTGCGGGCGGTTTGCTGCTCAGTATGGATATCCCCCTTTCCTGCCATGACGGTTTGATGAAATCTATTGCACCAGGCTGGAAACTGCGCGTGTTGCTGGCTCAGGCACTGTTTGGCGATCCCGAGATTGTTCTGCTCGATGAGCCGACCAATAACCTGGATATCAATGCGATCCGCTGGCTGGAAGATGTGATTAAACAGCGTGATTGTACGATGATTATTGTTTCGCATGATCGGCACTTTCTGAACAGTGTTTGCACCCATATGGCTGATCTGGATTATGGTGAGCTACGCATCTATGCGGGTAATTATGACGAATATATGACGGCAGCATCACTGGTGCAGCAACGGTTGTTGTCGGAGAATGCAAAGAAATCGGCTCAAATTGCAGAGCTTCAATCCTTTGTCAGCCGTTTCTCGGCCAATGCGTCCAAGTCCAGCCAGGCGACATCGCGTGCCCGGCAGATTGATAAGATCAAACTGGATGAAGTGAAACCTTCTAGTCGTGTGAACCCGTTTATCCGCTTCGCGCAGGACAAAAAGCTGTATCGTATTGCACTCGAGTTGAAGGGGTTGAGTAAGGGCTTCGACGGTCTCCCATTATTCAGAAATTTTGATCTGATGGTGCCGGTGGGTGAACGTGTGGCCGTCATTGGGCCCAACGGGATCGGTAAAACTACGCTGTTACGTTGTCTGGCCGGTGATCTGGAGGCTGACGGTGGCATCATCAAATGGTCGGAAAATGTGAGTCTTGGTTATTATGCTCAGGATCATTCATCTGATTTTGACGAAGATACCACGCTGTTTGACTGGATGGCGCAGTGGAAAAAGAAAGAGCATGGCGAGCAGGAGATACGCGGCAATCTGGGGCGCATGTTATTTTCCCGTAACGATAGCGAAAAGATGGTCAGGAACCTGTCCGGTGGTGAACAGGGACGTATGCTGTTCGGTAAGTTTATATTCCGGAACCCTAACGTTCTGTTGCTGGATGAGCCTACCAACCATATGGATATGGAATTTATCGAATCATTGAATACGGCGTTGGAAAATTATCCGGGCACCCTGATTTTTGTCAGCCATGACCGCGAGTTCGTCTCCTCATTGGCTACGCGCATTATTGAAATCACACCCGAAGGTATTGTGGATTATCATGGTACGTATGAGGAATATCTGGATAGTCAGGGAGTTATTTAGTGGCTGTAACGAAATAACATGGTCATTTATACGCCTGAATATGTGCCAGATTGTCGTGGTGCGATTGAACAAAACATGAGATGTAGCCTTTCTACATCGAATGTTTTGTGATTGAGCAACACGACAAGATGGTGCGTGGGCTGGATGGAGAAATGAGTATATTATTTCGTTACAGACACTTAGTTGGATCCAGGTTGGAAGAAATGTGTTCAGGGGGATGCGGGACGGGTGCAAAGGCGCTAGTTCTGCACTATTCATAAATCGCCGTGATGATTGCGCAGAGCCTTTGTTTGCAGCGGATTCCAAGGAAGGAGTGCGTGGCGCGCATACGGATGACCGACGAGGGATTCGTTGCGAACAAAGGAGCAAGCAAGGGTGCGGTAGAATTTATGAATAGTGCAGGCTAGTGTCCTGTGTATGAATAGTTCAGTGATTCGGCCCGCATGATTTAATCCGCATGATTTAACCGGAACAAGCCCTCGTAGCTCAGATGGATAGAGCGGCTGCCTCCTAAGCAGCAGGCCACACGTTCGAATCGTGTCGAGGGCACCACGATATGTACTGGATTGGGGAACAGAGAGTTCAGGAGAACAAATGACAGAGGATCAATTGCAGGCAGTCATACCGATTCAGATTGAAGAGGAAATGCGCCGCTCATATCTCGATTACGCCATGAGCGTAATTATCGGACGGGCGCTTCCCGATGCGCGCGATGGCTTGAAGCCTGTACACCGCCGCATCCTCTATGCCATGCAGGAACTCGGTTGCACCCATGACAAGCCATATAAGAAATCCGCGCGCGTGGTGGGTGATGTGATTGGTAAATACCACCCACACGGTGATTCCGCCGTCTACGACGCGCTCGTGCGCATGGCGCAGACCTGGAGTATGCGGCACGTACTGGTGGACGGGCAGGGAAATTTTGGCTCAGTCGACGGCGATCCTCCAGCCGCCATGCGTTACACCGAAACGCGCATGAGCCGTCTGTCCAGCGAATTATTGGCAGATATTGATAAAGATACCGTTGATTTTGCTTCCAATTATGATGATTCACTCAGGGAGCCCAAGGTATTGCCGGCGCGTTTTCCCAACCTGCTGGTCAACGGTTCGCAAGGAATCGCGGTGGGTATGGCCACCAATATACCGCCGCACAATCTGGGCGAGACCATCAATGCAACCATCGCCATGATCGAAGACTCCGCTATTGATGACGAAAAACTCATGGGAATTATGCCGGGTCCGGACTTTCCTACCGGCGGTTTTATTTATGGACGCATGGGTATGCGCAGTGCCTTTCTGACGGGGCGCGGCTCCGTGACCATGCGCGCCCGGGCCATTGTCGAGATTCATCCACGCACCAAACGTGAATCGCTCATTGTTACTGAGCTTCCATATCAGGTGAACAAGGCCGTGTTGATTAAGCATATCGCGGCACTGGTCCGTGATAAGAAGATTGAAGGTATTTCTGATCTTCGCGATGAATCTGACCGTGATGGCCTGCGTATCGCCATCGAGCTGAAAAGGAATGAAATTCCCGAAGTTATTCTGAATAATCTGTACAAGCACACGCAATTACAATGTAATTTTGGTTGCAATATGCTGGCGCTGATGGACGGGCAACCGAAGTTATGCGGTGTGCGTGAATTCCTGAACCATTTTATCGACCATCGTCGCCAGGTGGTGACCCGGCGTTGTCTGTTTGAATTGGCCAGGGCGGAAGCCAGGGCTCATATCCTCGAAGGCCTGCTGATCGCTCTGGATCACATTGATGAAGTCATCAAGCTGATTCGCGCCAGCCAGACCGCCGATGAAGCACGCGATGGACTGATGCGGCACTTTGGTCTGTCGGAGAAACAGGCCAAAGCGATTCTGGAAATGCGCTTGCAGCGTTTGACCGGGCTGGAGCGCGACAAAATCAAAGCGGAATATGAAGGTGTGCAGGTTACGATTGCACGTCTGCAAGCGATTCTGGCCGACGAAAAATTATTGATGCAGGTGATTGTTGAAGAATTGCAGGCGGTACGCGATAAATATGCCGATCCGCGCCGCACGAAGATGATGGATGAAACGGCCGAGCTCTCGGTGGAAGATCTGATCACCGAAGAGGATATGGTCGTCACGATTTCCAATGAGGGCTATATCAAGCGCAATCCCGTTTCACTGTATCGTGCTCAACGCCGGGGAGGCAAGGGCAAGACAGCGATGACCACCAAGGAAGAGGATTTCGTTGCGCAACTCATGACCGCTTCCACGCATGATTTTCTGTTATTTTTCTCTGACCGCGGGCGTGTGTTTCGCAAAAAAGTCTATGAGGTTCCGCAAGCCGGGCGTGCCGCGCGCGGCAAGGCGCTGGTCAACCTGCTGCCGGTAGAGAAGGGCGAAAAAATCTCCGCCACCCTGGCTGTCCGTGAATTTGATGAAGGGCATTACATTGTAATGGCAACG
Source organism: uncultured Zetaproteobacteria bacterium (assembly GCA_964509005.1). Taxonomy (GTDB): domain Bacteria; phylum Pseudomonadota; class Zetaproteobacteria; order Mariprofundales; family Mariprofundaceae; genus JAUZQZ01. Next base: position 4,226 of record CAZDWG010000012.1, on the reverse strand, counting down.
AAGCATGGCCTCGTGAAAAAAACCACGCTGACTGATTACGCCCATATCCGCGCCAATGGTATCATTGCTATCAAGCTTGATGATGACGATGATTTGATTGCGGTACGTATTTCCAACGGTGAGCAAGAGATTATATTGTCCTCCAGCGGCGGCAAGGCGATTCGTTTCGCCGAGACGGATGTACGTCCCATGGGACGTGCGACGCGCGGTGTGACCGGCATGCGCATGCCCGGAGGAAACACGGTGATTGCCATGACGCTGCTTGTGGAGGGCGCCAGTCTGCTGGCTGCCAGCGAGAACGGTTTTGGCAAACGGACGTCGGTGAATGAATATTCACGCCAGAAGCGTGGTGGACAGGGCGTGTTTACGCTCAAGACCGGTGGACGCAATGGCGCCATGATTGGCGCGCTTCAGGTGTTGGACGAAGATCAGATCATGATGATGACTGATACCGGGCGGTTGGTACGTATCCGCATGAATGACGTATCGGTGATTGGCCGCAATACCCAGGGTGTGAAGCTGATTAACTGTTCAACTGACGAAAACGTGATTGGTGTCGTGCGTGTGGTGGATCACTCGTCGGATGAAGAGGAAGTAGACGAACCTGCGGCTGAGTAATGAGCCTCTTGCAAAACTCGTGAGCGGTGATCGGCTTCCCCACTTTGGCCCATTTCCGAGCTGGAATTTCGCTCCATGGAACCACCATGCAGCTCATTCCATCCCGAAAATGGACTCAAAGTGGGATTGCCGCTCACGAGTTTTGCAAGAGGCTCTAATGATAAGAATAATTAAGAAAGTCAATAAGTTGCGGTTCATGTCATCGATTTTCGCGCCCATCAATGGGCGCTCTGATGACTTCGCAAGAAGTCATCATGATTGATCGCCGGGAGTTCCGTAAATCATTTAATGACATGCAAGTGCAACTTTCGCGCCGTGGCGCCCAGGTGGTTGAAGCGGGTAGCCCATGGGGTAGAGCGAGAGAGTTGGATGCCCGCCAGCGTGAATTAAAAAGCGGGCTGGAAGCTTTGCTGGCCGAGCGCAACCGTGTGTCCAGGTTGATCGGGCAGAAGAAATCGAAGGGTGAAGACGCCTCCGGGGAGCTGGCGGAGATGCAAGGCGTCGCTAAACAGTCCAAAGCACTGGATGCCGAGGCCAGGCGGGCTGAAGAGGCTTTTGCCGCTGTATTGCTGGAAATACCTAACCCTCCGCATGCGTCGGTGCCGGACGGAAATGGCGAAGAGGATAATATTGAACTGCGCCGATGGGGTGGCCCGCGTCAGGATGAAGTCCCGCCGCATTGGGAGATTGGCACTGCATTGGGGATTCTTGATTTTGAAGCTGGAACGATGATTTCCGGCAGCCGTTTCACCGTTCTTCGCGGTATGGGATCGCGTATGGAGCGGGCCCTGATCCAGTTCATGCTGGATATGCATGTGGACCGACATGCTTACGAAGAGGTATGGGTGCCAGCCATTGTTAATCGAAAAGCCATGACCGGAACAGGGCAATTACCCAAATTCGCGGATGATCTGTACAAGCTTGAGGGCGAGGATGCGTTTCTGATTCCTACCGGCGAGGTTCCGGTGACTAATCTGTATCGGGATACCATTCTGGATGCCGAGACCCTGCCGATTCGGCACTGTGCTTACACGCCCTGTTTCCGCCGTGAGGCGGGTTCCGCCGGTCGGGATGTGCGTGGCATGATTCGTCAGCACCAGTTCGATAAGGTGGAACTGGTGCAGTTTGTACGGCCGGAGAATACTCTTACTGCGCTGGAGGATCTGACGGGGCACGCCGAGGCTGTGCTACAGGCTCTGGAATTGCCCTATCGGGTTGTAGAATTGTGTGCCGGGGATATCGGGTTTTCTGCCCAAAAGACCTATGATCTGGAAGTCTGGCTACCAGGCCAGAAAACGTATCGTGAGATTTCGTCCTGCTCTTCCTTCGGACAGTTCCAGGGGCGGCGGGCCGGTATCCGCTACCGTGATGTGCATGGCAAGCCGCAGCCCGCAGCGACATTGAACGGTTCAGGCGTCGCCATTGGCCGTTGTCTGGTAGCTATTCTGGAGAATGGTTGGCAGGCGGATGGTTCCGTGAGCGTGCCGGAGGTCTTGCGGTCTTATATGGGTGGAGCATCAGTTATTTCCGGGTGATATTTTTATGGGGAGACCATTCATTGATGCCCTCGTAAAAAGTCAAAAAAGGGCACTGTTTGTCATTGCGAGCGCAGCGCGGCAATCTTTTATCACGTTGATATAAAACGAGATTGCCACGTCGCTACGTTCCTCGCAATGACGCCATTGGACTTTTTACGAGGACATCATTCGTTGTTCTAGCCCGAGCTTAATCGTTCCATAAGTTCATGCGTAAATAATTGTGTTTGTACAAGCGCCACATGATGGCTTTACTGAAAAGACTTATGGAACTATTAATAGTCACTGCATATCCTGTAGCAAGGTTTCGAGCGCATGCATGTCTATCCTGACTCGCCCGCGGCCCTCCAGTGGGGTGATAATACCTTCTTTCTTTAATGCGCTGATGGCGCGTGAAATGGTTTCCCGGCTGGTAGACAGTTGATCGGCGAGCAGTTGGTGGGTTTGCAGTTGGGCTTCAATATATCCATGCGCGTCCGGGGAGCCAGAATGAAGGCAGTGATCGTGTATGTAATTATACAAGCGCTGCGGCACATCCATGGTGCTGATACGTCCGAATACAGCGCTGGTCCGCCGCAACCTGCTAACCATTTCAGCCAACAGTTTCCGGGTTAATTGCGGCATTTGCAACATCAGCCGTTCAAAATCAGCGCGACGTACATGCCCCAATTCTGTATCTTCCATCGTCGTTACGGTTGCCGAACGGGGTGCGGCATCCAATAGCGCCATTTCGCCAAAAAAGGAGCCCTTTCCGAGCAGGCAAAGGATGACTTCGCGGCCATCGGCGGCATAGGAAGATACTTTGACTGAACCTCTGAGAATGATGAACATGGAGTCGCCCATTTCGCCTTCCTGTACGATAAGCGTTTTCCTGGGATGCTTTCGTGTTGAAACCAGTGCTGTGATCGCAGCAATTTCAATATCATTAAATTCAGAGAATAGCGGCACAGCCTTGAGGATTTCGCGCATCTCTATTCCTTATCGGCAGCGCGCATCACCGATACCGGCCACACGGCCAATAAACGATTACCCAAGTGTGGCCGCAGTGCTTTCACGGCCTGTTTGATGTGTTCCGGGGTGTCTATGGCTTCAATAACCAGTGGCAAATCGCTGGAAAGAGAAAGAAAGGAGCTGGTGTGTACACCGTGCAGGCCCATACCTTCAATACCGCGCATAACAGTTACGCCCTGTAGCCCCGCGCTATGACACAACTCAAGTACGGCCTGCATAGCGGGCCGACCATTTATCCGGTCGGATTCGGCCAGATATAACCGCATAAACATCCCGTCCCTCATCATTTCCCTCCCTGTGCGGGAGCCGGAGTCACAAAGTCCAAATTAAGCTATATGCTGCAATGGGTTATACTTTTAGGTTAAAAAATATACCATCATAAGTACCATGAACTTTTAACTCGCTCCTCATTCTACGGCTACTCTGCCAAGCATGTCCTATCAAGTCATCATTCATGTGCAAGGACTCCCTTCGGGCCTGCCTGTGCATGTACGCACGCTGTTACGTATCCCCCTGTTTAAGGGCACCGATGCTGTAATATCTCACGCACATTCATCATTCATATGCATTGTAAAAACATCTTCTTATAGAGAGCGAGATGAAAGGGTATTAAAACAGGATCGGCCACCCTTTAGTATTGCGGTATATTGACTACGGCAATCAACTTGGGCGCTCACAGAAGTTGACCCGCTTCTGCTCATGGGAACTGACCCATCGCATGCGCAGTGATTTATATTCAATGCAGATTGTTGAATGAGATATTTGTAGTCGGTATGGATGTTTTTTGGTCAGGTGATTGTTGGGTCGCTCCGGCTGGAAGCAGGTTTTAAGCTGGAGTATTACCGGACTCAGGTGCGCGGAGAGATTTTCCATTGATACGTAATGTGATGCAATGGTGCTGTAACCGGTCAAGCAGTGCGTCGACGAGTGGTTTGCGATGAAAGAGATGATACCATTCGGGATAATCCAGGTTCGTAGTGATGATAGTGGCCTTGCGATTATAGCGTTGATCCATGAGTTTGAAGAAAGCGTTGGCCTGCTCGGGCTTGAGGGTAAGATATC
>CAZDWG010000011.1:0-16201 GCA_964509005.1 uncultured Zetaproteobacteria bacterium | reverse complement strand
ACCGCGACGAGCATCAGTGTTTTCATGCCTTCACCTCCTGTACTAAGGATCTGTAGTAACTACTCAGCACCCATCGTTTTGTCATTGCGAAGGAGCGAAAGCGACTGCGGCAATCTTGAATTTCGTGGAAATACGAGATTGCTTCGTCGTTCCTCCTCGCAATGACAGCCAATCCATAGGGGTGCTGAGTAGTTACCATATTTTGTTCAATCGCATCACGACAATCTGGCACATATTCAGGCGTATAAGCGGCCATGTTATTTATTTACAGCTCCTAACAATGCTATGACCGCACCGCCACGCCTCGCGGACTGACTGTCCGGCGGCCCTTTCCGCGTGGCCTTTTTGACCGTTGTCGTTAGTAAGCTGTTCCATATTTGATTACGCCCCAGACTAATATCTCTGGAAAGTTTGGGATCACCGTTCAACAGGGCTAACACCGTCAATATCAAACCATCAAAACGGGCACGTAAAGCTTTCAGTGAATATTTACTCACATGTCTATGATAGGCTTTGATCATACCCATAAGATCCAGTACATTTGAGCGTAGCGCCAATTTGGTAAACATGCCGATGGCATCTGTTTTTTTCAACCGTTCAATGAGTACATCCATGTTGAAGGCCTTCGCGGCGAGATGAACCGCTTTGGGGACGGATTGCTTATGAGCCGCGCCTCGCCGGAAAACCCTTGCATGATCTTGGACTGATGGGTGCTTCATGGTATCGGTCTCCACCGCGCTTTCTGACTTTGCAGCCTCCGCGGATTTTCCCTCCGTTATCACGGCATGTATATCTACATGCCCGGGCGTGGGCGTATGGGTTTGTATGGATTCAGAGGGCTTGTCCGGTGACGTCAAATCACCGGCCACGCCGGACGGCATCCCCCATACGATCAAACCCATCACCACGGCCACCCGCACGCAGGCCGACAATCCCGTCTGAAACAATGGCGCCCGCAACAATGGCGCCCGCAACAATGGCGTCAGGTCTTGAATCATGCACGTTCTATTTCGTGCTCTGATCCGCCCCCGATTCAGGACCTGACCCCATGCTTTTCTTTGCATCATTGCGTCCACCTGTAAGCCATTCTAGCCCTATAACTCATGATGCGTAAGGGCAAGATTTCCCCGCACGTATGTCCTCCCTACTCCTTCCTGTGCTCCTTGTAATAATTAATCAGACCGTTCGTTGAGCCATCATGGCTTTTAACCTCATCGTAGTCGTCCAGTTCAGGCAAAATCTTGCGCGCCAGTTGCTTCCCCAGCTCCACGCCCCACTGGTCATAGGCATTCACGCCCCAAATAATGCTTTGCACGAATATTTTATGCTCGTACATGGCGATCAGACGGCCCAGCGTGCGCGGGGTCAATTTCTGGAAGAGAATGGAATTGGTCGGCTTGTTGCCGGGAAATACCTTATGCGGCAACAGCGCTTCCAATTCATCACCGGAAAGTCCTTCGGCCACGAGCTCAACACGCACTTCATCCTCGCTCTTGCCACGCATCAGTGCCTCGGTCTGGGCAAAAAAGTTGGACAACAACATTGGATGATGTCGGCCAAGCGGATTCTTGGTCTCTATCGGCGCCAGAAAATCGCACGGCACCAGCTTGGTTCCCTGATGAATGAGTTGGTAGAAAGCGTGCTGGCCGTTGGTGCCTGGCTCGCCCCAAATAATCGGACCGGTGGAACAATCCACCGCTTTGCCTTCGCGAGTGACCCGCTTGCCGTTGCTCTCCATGTCACCCTGCTGAAAGTAAGCCGGAAAGCGATGCATATACTGATCATACGGAAGCAGTGCGTGCGAATCGGCGCCAAAGAAATTATTGTACCAGATACCCAACATCCCCAGAATAACCGGAATATTCTCCTCCATCGGCACCGTACGGAAATGCTCATCCATATCATGTGCGCCAGCCAGCAGTTCCTCGAAATTATCCATGCCAATATACAGCGCAATGGAAAGGCCCACCGAACTCCATAATGAATAACGGCCTCCCACCCAGTCCCAGAATTCAAACATGTTGTCGGTATCAATGCCGAAGGCGGAGACGGCCCTGGCATTGGTGGAAACAGCGACAAAGTGCTTGGCTACAGCCGTCTTGGTGCCGCCGCGGGTTAGAAACCAGTCACGCGCCGTACGCGCGTTGGTGATGGTCTCCTGCGTTGTAAACGTTTTGGATACAATCACAAACAGTGTCGTTTCACGATGCAAATGGCGCAGAGTTTCCACCATATGCGTACCATCAATGTTCGACACAAAATGCATATGCAATTTATCACGGCCAAAAGGCGTCAATGCCTCGGTCACCATAACCGGACCAAGGTCTGAACCACCAATGCCGATATTAACGATATCGGTGATTGACTTGCCGGTGCCGCCTTTCCACGCCCCCGAACGCACCGCCTCCGTAAATTCGCGCATCTGGGCCAGTACCCGGTTCACGTCCTGCATCACATCCTGACCGTCCACCACCACGGGGCTATTGGAGCGGTTACGCAGCGCCGTGTGTAACACAGCGCGATGCTCGGTATTATTGATCTTCTCGCCCGCAAACATACGCCGGGTCCAACCCGGAACATCACGCTCACGGGCCAGTTTCATCAACAGTGAAAGCGTTTCGTCGGTGATGATATTCTTGGAAAAATCGACCAGAATATCATCGAACTTCCGCGAATGACGTTGGAAGCGCTCACTATCTTCCGCGAACAGATCGCGCATATGCACGCCGACCATGTGCTGATAATGCTCGTCAAGAGCCTGCCATGCTTCTGATTGTCGCACTTCAGCCATGATGACTCCTTGCAGAGTCATCAGAGCGCCCATGAATGGGCGCGAAAAACAATGACTCTCGTTTGCATGTGACTTTATTCACGAAAGTATTAGTATAGCCGCCATTCAATAGAAAAGGCAACGTTCATGGCAAAGATGAATATCGTGTTTGTGGCTTCTGAAGCCGCTCCCCTGGCCAAGACAGGCGGTCTGGCGGATGTTGTGGGTTCCCTGCCCCATGCCCTGAAACGCCTTGACCATGAAGTTACGGTCATCATGCCCTACTACCGCAAACAAATACGCGCCAGCGGCGTAAAAACGAGGCCGTTAAAACAATCCGTTCCCGTGTGGATTGACGGCATGAACCGAATCGCGCCTCTGCACGAGGCCCGCGAGAATGGTTTGCGTTTTATCCTGGTCGAACAGGATGATTTTTATGATCGCGACGACTTATATGGCCCATCCGCTGGTGCATACAGCGATAATCTTTTACGTTATATCTTCTTCAATCGTATTGCACTGGAGGCTGCATGCCTGTTGAAGCATCCCGTGGATATCTTTCATTGCCACGACTGGCAGACGGGATTTCTCCCCCTGTTGCTCAAAACCCAGTATCAGCATCAACCCCGCATTGCGCATGCGCAATGCGTTTTCACCATTCACAACCTGGCCTATCAGGGTATATTTCCATCCCTCTGGCTCCATCGTTTGGGTCTTCCCACTGAATTCTTTCACCCCGGTTGTTATGAATTTTATGGTCAGATTAACTGTATGAAGGCAGGTATCGCTGCCTGTGACCAGATCACTACGGTAAGCCAGACCTACGCCAGGGAAATCCTGACACCGGAGTACGGTTGTCACCTGGAATCTTTTCTTTCCGAACATGCCGATAAACTTTCCGGCGTTGTCAATGGCCTGGATGTGGAAAGCTGGAATCCGGCCAGTGATGCGGCTATTGCCGTCAACTATGGACCGGGAAAAATGCAGGGAAAACGGCATTGTAAAATAGCGTTACGGAAAAAGCTGGGGCTCGCGGTCCATACGGATGCACCCCTACTCACCGTCATTTCTCGCCTGGCTGAACAGAAAGGTGTGGATCTGCTGCTTGATTGCGCTCCCGGCTGGCTGGAAAAGGGTTATCAACTGGCCATACTCGGATCAGGCGAACCCGCCTATGAAGCCATGTTGAACCGTTTGGCCAGGGAAAGGCCGGAGCAAATGCATTTCTCCTCCGGGTTCAATGAGAAACTGGCCCGGCAAATCTATGCCGGAGGCGACATCTTCCTGATGCCATCACGTTTCGAGCCCTGTGGTTTGGGTCAACTCATGGCCATGCGCTATGGCAATGTACCCGTCGTTCGCGCCACTGGCGGACTAAAGGATACCGTAACGGATTACGCCACCTCCAAACGCACGAGCACGGGCTTTGGATTCGACAAGGCCAAACCTGATGTTTTTCAAACTACGGTAGATGATGCAGTTGAAACATGGCGCCGCCCCGTTGTCTGGCAACGCATTGCGAATCGCGCCATGCGCCGCGATTCCTCATGGGATGCTTCGGCTGCATCCTATGTAAAGATGTACGAATCGCGGATGACGTTGTAACAGCCGTCAGCGTCCACGGATAGACTGTTTACGGCTCCATCACAAATAGATCACAAATAGGTCAGCAACCCCATCGATAAAGGATGCGCCAAATCCTCGTGTTCCGGGTAAACACGAATGTGATAGGCAAAATCACCACTGTCATCCGGTTGCAGACCCACTTCAAATACGCCGTCATTGACATGCTTCATTTCAATAATACGGTAGGGTTTATAACCCCCTTCGCGGGATGGCCGCGACAGTACAATCTCCAGATGCAGATCATCGGGAGACAGGCCCTCGTGAAACACCCTGACCTGCACCTTCATACTTTTCCCATACGGCGACTGGGCCTCCACGGGGACCCCGTCCATACGGATCATCTTGACCTGAGGCCATGCTTTACGCACTCTGGCTTTCCATGCAGCCAGAGCTTTGGCTCGCTTGAATCCGTTGCTCACCATTGACTTTCCATGCCGTGATGCCGGCACGTAGAAACGATTGGTATATTCCGACACCATGCGATCCGTATTGAAATACGGAATACTGGAAATCATCGCGCGCTTGGAAATGGCGACCCACTCATCGGAGAACCCGCTCTCATTGCGATCGTAGTAGGTCGGGAGCACCTCATGCTTCAGTATATGGTATAATGACGCCGCATCATCTTCGTCGCGCATATGCGGATCGACAATATCGCGTTCACCGCCAATGGCCCAGCCGTTATCCCCATGGAAACCTTCCGGCCACCACCCATCCAGGATACTCAGGTTCGGCACGCCATTCATGGCAGCCTTCATCCCTGATGTGCCCGATGCTTCCATGGGCCGGATCGGGTTATTCAGCCACACATCCACGCCCGAAATAAGATAGCGACTCAGTGTCATATCATAGCCTTCAAGCATCAGAATCCTGCCCGCGAACCATGGCTTTCTGGCATATTCGTGGATGCGCCGGATTAGCTCCTGCCCCGGTTGATCCGCCGGATGCGCTTTGCCGGCAAACAGGAACACCATGGGACGATCCGTATCATTGAGCAACTGGCGTAGTTTTTCTTCATTCTGGAAGATAAGCGTGGCGCGTTTGTAGGTTGCAAAACGGCGGGCAAACCCCACCACCAGCGTACGCACATCAAACAAGGCTGTCATTTTCTGCACCATTTGCACGCTCTCGCCGTTGCGTCTGGCCTGCCGTTCCAGTTGTTGACGCACGTACTGAAGCATGCGCTGTTTGTTCGCCTGATGGATACTCCAGTAGTGGTAATCAGAAATATCTTCAATGTTTTGCCAGAATGACGGTTCCAAAAGCTGCCCGCGCCACTGGCCGCCCAGATGCTGATTGAATGTATTAATCCATTCCGGCGCCAGCCATGTCGTGACATGCACGCCATTGGTTACCGACGTGACCGGGTTCTCCTCCGGTTGCACATCCGGCCACATGGACTGACAAATACGGGATGACACCTCCCCGTGCAGTTTGGCCACACCGTTCACATAGGCGGAACCATGAATAGCCAACGCCGTCTGGTTAAAACCTTCCGCACCATGACCAAAATCACCATACCCCAGTTGATGCAAGCCTGACATATCAATACCCAGTTTCTCGGCATAATGGCCCATATAGTGATCAAACATGTCCAGCGGGAAAATGTCATGTCCGGCAGGTACGGGCGTGTGCGTGGTAAATACCGTCGAAGCCCGAACCACCTCCAGGGCCTCACTGAAGTTCAACTTATGTTGCTCAATACGCTCGAACAACCGTTCCAGAATAGTGAAGGCGGCATGTCCTTCATTGGCGTGCCATACAGTCGGGCGGATACCCAACGCATATAAAGCCCGCACGCCGCCGATACCCAGCACGATCTCCTGTCTGATGCGGTTCTCCAGACCGCCGCCATAAAGCTGGTAAGTGATTTTACGTTCCTCGGACGTATTGCTTTCTACATTCGAATCAAGCAAAACCATACGGATATGCCCCGCTCTGGCTTCCCATATATTCAAATCCAGCATGTGATCTATCAATTTAACCTGTACACACAACGGATTTCCGGCTCCATCCATGATTTGTTCGATACATAAATCGCCGAATCGGTTATCATGGTACACGGCGATCTGCTGGCCTTGCGCATTGATGGTCTGAGTGAAATAACCCTGGCGATATAGCAGCCCGACAGCCGTAAACGGAAGACCAAGATCACTGGCGGACTTGCAGTGGTCGCCCGCCAGGATGCCCAGACCTCCGGAGTAGATGGGCAGGGACTCATGTAGACCGAACTCCGCCGAAAAATAGGCAATCGAATATTCTTTGGCATCTTCATAATTCGAGGAGAACCACTGATATTCTTCCTTCTTATAGGAAGCATAATCGGCAATGATGCCGTGATATTCAGACAAAAAGGCGCGATCAGCAGCCACCTCATCCAGCCGACGCTGGCTAACGCGGCGCAGGAATGAACGCGGATTATGTCCACACACATCCCACAGTACGGGATCAACATGGTGAAACAGGGCGCGAGCCTTTGAGTTCCAGGCAAACCACAGGTCACCCGCAATACCTTCCAGACCTTTTAACGCATTGGGAATGGTGGGTTGGACCCGCAGAAAATAAGTGCTTCCTTGAGATTTCACAATGGCTCCTTAAGTTACAATCTTCCGATCACAGGCAGGTCGCCTACCAATGGTCGGATATAGCTCAGCCAGCTCGCGCTCATGCCGTTACCCTCGGCATTGATATACGCATCGGACACCGATGTGGTTTCCTTGGCAACACTGGATAGTCGGGTTATGAAATATTCACTGGTATAAGGTTCATTCGACACCCTGCGAATCGCTACCGATCCATTTTCACCCGTTGAAGCTGCATGCTTGACAGCCATTTGACCCACTTCGCGTGCCTCTCTGGCATCAACCGATGAAACAATCGTCGGAAAGCTACGCTGCAAATAACCGAAGGTATCGGCGCGCACACGCATATTCTCGCCCTTAAATGCGCGCTTTACATGCGCCGCCAGTGCATCACCCAGCGCGCCGGTGCCGGAAAGCTGAACATTGCCATGTGAATCCCGCTCCCCGCTCGACGCAACAGGATTGCCTTCCCCATCCGACACCCCTTCGGATACCGCTATGACGCAACGCCCGTACTCGCTATTGACGCGACGAACGTCCACCACGAACCGTTCCACATCGAACACCCGTTCCGGCAGGTAAATCAGGTGTGGGCCATCGTCATCCGCCTGCCGCGCCAGGGCCGATGCAGCCGTCAAAAATCCTGCATGCCGACCCATTACGACATTGATTTTAATACCGGATAGCGCATCGTTATCCCGATCATCACCCATAAATGCCAGAGCTACAAAACGTGCCGCCGATGCAAAACCAGGACAGTGATCCGTTACCCTTAAGTCGTTATCAATGGTCTTCGGAATATGCATGGTGCTTAAATCATAATCCGCGTCACGGGCCATTTTGGAAATAATATACGCTGTCTCGGCCGAGTCATTGCCTCCAATATAAAAGAAGTAGCGCACATCGTTTTTTCTGAATACCTCAAACACCCTCTCGCACTCAGCCGTGCCGGGCTTCAGCCGAACAGAACCCAAAGCGGCCGCTGGCGTATGGGCCACCTGCTCCAGTTGTCCCACGGATTGCGTCGTTAGATCCACAAAGTCTTCACCCATAACCCCGGCAATGCCATGACGCGCGCCAAGAATACCCGTGATCGCATCATGTTCACGCGCCGCCAGAATAGCCCCGACCAGCGACTGGTTAATCACCGCCGTGGGGCCTCCTGATTGTCCAATGACCATCTTTCCCTTGAGCACCATGCACCCCCTTGTGTAGGCTACCGATCTATCCAAAGGGGGGTATATTAAGCATGGCGCAGCGCATGGCAAAGAAAAAAGAGCATGACGTGGATATACTCAACATTAACGAGCTGCTGCGTGAGGCAGGCAAAAGGATTCTGATGCCGGCCTTTCAACATCAATCCAGCACGGCCCGCACCAAGAGTGACGGCTCCATCGTCACCGATACCGACCTCGAATGTCAGCGCTTCATTCACCAAGAACTGGCTGTTTCGCATCCAGACATTGGCTTCCTGGGTGAAGAAATGGCGGAAGAAAAACAACTCGCATGTCTGAAAAAGAGCAATCGTTTCTGGTGCCTTGACCCGCTAGACGGAACCACGAACTTTGTTACATCGTTTCCAGCCTTCGGAACTTCTCTGGCTCTGGTCGAAAATGGCAGGCCCGTACTCGCCTGCATTCACGATCCGATACGTGATGAAACCTTTTCAGCCATTCGTCACGAAGGCGCCTGGCTGAATGGGCAGCCCCTGTGCGCCCGTTCAGGAAAACCACTATCCGAGGCTGTCGGCTTTATCGATTTCAAACGGCTCCATCATGATCTCGCCATCCGTCTGGTGACGGAAAAATGCTGCCGGAGCCAGCGCAATCTCGGTAGCTGCGCCCTGGAATGGGCATGGCTGGCCGCCGGGCGTGCACAATTCATTATTCATGGGAGCGAAAAGTTGTGGGATTATGCTGCGGGCTGGCTACTGGCCGAGGAAGCAGCTTGCTCCGCATCAGACTTCAATCAGCGGCGCCCCTTCCCCGCGAAACATCTAGGCAGTTCCATAGCAGCCGCCTCCTCCCCTGCATTACATCGGCAGTTATTATCCCTGTTGAACGTTGGCCCGCATGATTCATGAATCGCCGTGACGATTGCGCATGGTCTTTGTTTGCAACGGATTTCAGGGAAGAAAACCGTTGCCATGCATACGGATAAGCGACGAGGGATTCGCTGCGGAAAAAGGAACAAAGAAGGGTGCGGCAGCATTTTATAAATGATGTGGGCTAACGATAAACGCCCATTCATACTAGGGTCATGTTAGGGTCGCTTTTGCTCTTCATTTCCGCTACCATGCCGCTCCCACGATAGCGCCAATATACCGTATCATACATCTATTCGGGGGAGGGATAGCACATGGGTAGTGTCAGTAATCTCAAAATTGATCTGGTTGAAGTTTGCGAGGCCGCCGCCCGCGCCTGTGCACCATTTGTCGGGTCCGGGCAGAAGGATGAGGGCGATGGCCTGGCCGTCGACGCCATGCGCAAGCGCATCAACGAAGTCAAAATGAAGGGTATGATTGTGATCGGTGAAGGAGCCAAGGATGAAGCCCCTGCCCTGTACGACGGTGAAGAGGTCGGCACCGGCGAAGGCATTGGCGTGGATATCGCCGTTGATCCGATCGAAGGCACCAACCTGTTCGCCAAGGATATGCCCGGTTCAATTGTGACACTGGCGGCCGCGCCCGCAGGCGCCATGTACCGTCCCGGCTCATGTTTCTACATGGAGAAGCAAGTTTATCCAAAGGCTGCTTTCGGCAAGATTGATGCTGAGGCTCCCGTTGCCGATCGCCTGCACCAACTGGCCAACGCGTTGGGTAAGAAAGTGCATGAGCTCAAGATTTTTATTCTGGACAAGCCGCGCCATCAGGAACTAATGCAGGAAGTGTATGCGACTGGCGCCAAGATTCGTCTGGCCACCGACGGTGATGTCAACGGCGCCATTCAGGCCGTCTTGAACATGGGTTCCGATGCCCTGTTCGGCATTGGCGGCACGCCGGAAGGCATCGTCACCGCCTGCGCCGCCCGCGCCATGGGTGCGGAGATGTTCGGGCGCATGGCGCCGCAAAAGGATTTTGAGATTGAGCTGTGTCAAAAGGAGGGTGTGGATACCACGCGCATCCTTGCCCGCGATGATCTGGTCACATCCGATGATTGTCTGTTCGTCGCCACCGGCCTGACGTCGGGCGCCTATGTCCGCCATGTCAAGGTAGGCTACGATGCTTATGGCAAACATAAAACCACGGACACGGTCGTACTCGATGGTGGCATGGGTAATATCCGTCACGTCATCACCACGGTCCATGTTTGAAACTTCGTAAGAGATCATCACGTTTAGGCAACATTTCATATCGAGCAAAGGGGTATATCTCATGAGTAATAATCGCAGACACTTGGCCAATGCCATCCGCGCCCTGTCCATGGATGCAGTGCAAAAAGCCAATTCCGGACATCCAGGCGCACCGATGGGCATGGCGGACATCGCTGAAGTCCTGTGGAACGACTATCTCAAGCATAACCCCGGTCATACCGGCTGGGCGGATCGTGATCGTTTCGTGCTGTCCAATGGCCACGGCTCGATGTTGATTTATTCGCTGCTGCACCTGACCGGCTACGACCTGCCCATGGATGAGATCAAACAGTTTCGTCAGCTCCATTCCAAAACACCTGGTCATCCCGAATACGGTTATGCTCCGGGCGTTGAAACCACCACCGGACCGCTGGGCCAGGGCATTACCAATGGCGTTGGCATGGCGATCTCCGAGCGTATGCTGGCTGGTCAGTTCAACAAGCTGGGTCACGACATTGTCGATCACTACACCTATGTATTCCATGGCGACGGTTGCCTGATGGAAGGTATTTCGCATGAAGCCTGCTCTCTGGCGGGAACGCTCGGCCTGGGCAAGCTGATCCTCTTCTGGGATGACAATGGCATTTCCATCGACGGTGAGGTTGAAGGCTGGTTTACCGATGACACGCCGAGCCGTTTTGAGGCCTATGGCTGGCAGGTGATTCGCAACGTCGATGGTCACGATGCCGATGAAATCAAGGCGGCCATCGACACCGCACGCGCCAACACCGACCAGCCAACCATGATCTGCTGCAAAACCATCATTGGCTTCGGCTCGCCAAACAAGGCCGGCAGCCATGACTGTCATGGCGCCGCGCTGGGTGAAGAGGAATGCGCGCTGGTGCGCAAGGAACTGGGTTGGGAATATGATCCTTTTGTCATTCCCGATGATGTCTATGCCGGTTGGGATGCCAAAGACAAGGGCGCCGATGCTGAAGCGGACTGGCAGGCACGTTTTGATGCCTACAAGGTGGAATATCCTGATTTGGCCACGGAATTTGAGCGCCGTCAGTCGGGCGAACTACCCGCCAACTGGGAAGAAGGCGTAACATCATGGATCAGGCAGTTGCGTGAAGAAAAACCCGGTTGGGCCACGCGCGTTGCCAGCGGTAAAACTATTGGCGTCTTTGCCGGGCTACTGCCCGAACTCATCGGCGGCTCCGCCGATCTGGCGCCATCGAATAACACCAAATGGCCAGAGGCCGTAGTCTTCAACAAGGACACGCCGGAAGGCAATTATATCCACTATGGTGTGCGCGAGTTTGGCATGAGCGCCATGATGAACGGCATGGTGCTGCATGGCGGTTTGATTCCATTCGGCGGCACCTTTCTGATGTTCTCCGAATACGCACGCAATGCCCTGCGCATGGCTGCCCTGATGAAAATTGGTACCATCTTCGTCTATACCCATGACTCCATCGGCCTGGGCGAGGACGGTCCGACTCATCAGCCAGTCGAGCAAATTGCCACCCTGCGCATGATTCCGCGCATGAACACATGGCGCCCGTGCGATGCGGTAGAATCTGCGGTTGCATGGAAGGTTGCGGTCGAACGTCGTGACAATCCAAGCATTCTGATCTTCACGCGCCAGGGGCTTCCCTGTAATGATTATACGGATGACCAGGTTGCCAATATTGAGCGCGGCGGCTATGTATTAAGCGATTGCGCAGGCACGCCCGACGTGCTCATTATCGCCACCGGTTCCGAGGTCCAGTTAGCATTGGCGGCACAGCAAGAACTGTCCGGTAAAAAGGTGCGTGTTGTTTCCATGCCATGTACCGAACGCTTTGATGCACAGGATGATGCGTATAAAGAGTCCGTATTACCTGCATCCGTGGCTGCGCGTGTTGCCGTCGAAGCGGGCGTAACCGGTTTCTGGGGTAAATATGTAGGACTGGGCGGTAAGGTGATCGGTATTGATACCTTTGGCGAATCGGCCCCGGCCTCCGATCTGTTCAAGGAATTTGGCATCACCACGGAAGCTGTCGTGACGGCAGTAAACGAACTGGCTTAGCCCTGACCTTTACCCACAAATCATAAAGAATAAATAAGCAAAAGGAGAGGAGCATGACAATTAAAGTTGGTATCAATGGTTTTGGCCGTATTGGCCGTATGGCATTTCGCGCCGTAGCGAAAGAATTCACCGATATGGAAATCGTTGGCATCAACGATTTGCTGGATCCTGAATATCTGGCATACATGCTCAAACATGATTCCGTACACGGCCTGTTTGACGGCGATGTGTCCGTTGAAGGCAATAACATGGTCGTCAACGGCAATAAAATTCGCCTGACGGCGGAACGCGACCCGGCAAACCTGAAATGGGGCGAGATCGGTGCTGATGTGATCCTCGAATGCACCGGTTTCTTTCTGACTGAAGAGTCCTGTCAGGCGCATATCACTGCCGGTGCAAAGAAAGTCGTCCAGTCCGCACCTTCCAAGGATGCTACGCCGATGTTTGTCTATGGCGTCAACCATGACGATTATGCCGGACAAGCCATCTCTTCGGCAGCTTCCTGCACCACCAACTGCCTGGCGCCGCTGGCCAAGGTTATCCACGACAACTTCGGTATCAAGCGCGGCCTGATGACGACGGTTCATGCGTCAACCGCCACGCAGAAAACCGTGGATGGTCCCTCCCTGAAAGACTGGCGCGGTGGACGCGGAATTCTGGAAAATATCATCCCCTCTTCCACTGGCGCGGCCAAGGCTGTTGGCAAGGTGCTGCCGGATCTGAACGGCAAACTGACTGGTATGGCCTTCCGTATTCCAAGTTCGGATGTTTCCGTCGTTGATCTGACGGTTGAACTGGAGAAGGAAGCGTCCTACGCCGACATCTGCGCCGCAGTCAAACAAGCCTCCGAAAACCCAGGTATCGGCGATACGCTGGCCTACACCGATGAAAAAGTGGTTTCCACCGACTTTCGTGGCTGTAGCTACTCATGCATCTTTGATTCCGGTGCCGGCATCGCGCTGGACAGCACATTCGTCAAGCTGGTTGCATGGTATGACAACGAATATGGCTACACCTGCAACATGATGCGCTTTGTACGCCACGTAGCAAATAACTAGAATATAGCGTGGGAGCCTCGGCTCCCACGCTTATCACCGTCCGTTTGTGTTTTCCGAACTCAGGTAGACAGTGATAAGCGTCAGGACTGCACCAATAAGTAAACATGTCATCATCTTGTCTTATTGTTTTGATAAGCATCCGTCATGCGTAGTCACGAGGAGTAAACCATGTCTGTTATTAAAATGACCGATCTTGATCTGGCCGGTAAACGCGTACTGATCCGCGAAGACCTGAATGTACCGATTATCCATGGAGAGGTAGGCGACGATACGCGTATCCGCGCCAGCCTGCCAACCATGAAACATGCCATGAATGCAGGCGCAAAAGTGATGGTCTGTTGTCATCTTGGGCGTCCAGCCGAGGGTGAATATGACGAACAGTTCTCCCTGGCGCCAGTTGCCCGCCATCTGTCCAAACTGCTGGGTAAAGAGGTGCGTCTGATTAAGGATTATCTTGATGCCGTACCCGACATTGCAAATGGTGAACTGGTATTGCTGGAAAACATCCGTTTCAACGTCGGCGAAAAGAAAAATGATGATGTGCTATCCAGAAAATATGCTTCGCTGTGTGATATTTATGTGATGGATGCTTTCGGTACGGCGCACCGCGCCCAGGCTTCAACGCATGGCGTGGGCACATTTGCTCCTCTTGCATGCGCGGGCCCGTTGCTGGCTGGCGAGCTTGAAGCGTTGGGCAAGGCGCTGGATAATCCGGCCCGACCTCTGGTTGCCATCGTTGGCGGTTCCAAGGTTTCCACCAAGCTGACTGTCCTCGAATCCCTCTCCACGGTGGTGGATCAACTGGTCGTCGGAGGCGGCATCGCCAATACATTCATCGCTGCGGCGGGTTACAATGTCGGCAAATCATTATATGAAAAAGACCTTATAGCGACGTGTAAATCACTCTCTGCCGCCGCCCAGTCCCGTGGCGCTGATATCCCCGTACCTACCGACGTGGTATGTGGTAAAGAGTTTTCCCCAACTGCCGAAGCATCCTTGAAGGACGTCTCCGCCACGGAAGATGATGATATGATTTTCGATATCGGCCCGGACTCCGCAGCGGCGCTGGCCGGAATCATCAGGAACGCAGGCACTATTGTGTGGAATGGCCCGGTAGGCGTATTTGAATTCGACCAGTTCGGTGAAGGTACCAAGGCCATCTCGCTGGCCATTGCCGACTCCCCTGCCTTCTCAATCGCCGGTGGCGGCGATACGCTGGCCGCTGTTAGCAAGTATGGCATCGCTGATAAGGTTTCCTACATCTCTACCGGTGGCGGGGCCTTCCTTGAGTTCCTTGAAGGCAAGAAGCTGCCTGCGGTGGCTATGCTTGAGGAGCGTGCGTCCTAGTGTCTCATCTTGAATTTCGCAGAACCAAAATTGTTGCAACCCTTGGTCCGGCCTCCGAATCGCCGGAGATGCTGGATCGTCTGGTGGCGGCTGGCGTCAATGTTGTGCGCCTGAATTTCTCGCATGGCACGCCGGAGGAACACCGCGAGCGCGCCAAAAATGTGCGTGCGTCCGCCAAAAAGCACGGGGTGTATGTCGGTATTCTGGCCGACATGCAGGGACCGAAGATTCGTATTGGCAAGTTCAGGCATGGCCAGACCCAACTCACCCCCGGTGAGCATTTCATTATTGATGGAGCGCTGGACCTCAATGATGGCACGGACGAACGCGTTGGCATCACGTACAAAGACCTGGTCAACGATGTCGAACCCGGCGCTCGCCTGCTACTCAACGACGGTCTGATCGCGATGGATGTCGATGAAATCAAGGGTCAGGAGATCCATTGCACCGTCGTCATCGGCGGCGAACTATCTAACAGCAAGGGTATCAATCGTGCGGGTGGCGGACTTTCCGCCGCAGCGTTAACGGATAAGGACAAAGAAGATATCAAGACGGCCTGCGACATTGGCGCGGATTACATTGCCATTTCCTTCCCGCGCAATGGCGAGGACATGAAATATGCCCGCAAGCTGGTGCGCGAAGCCGGAGGACATGCCGACCTGATTGCCAAGGTAGAGCGCGCCGAGGCAGTCGAGAATCTGGACAGCATCCTCGAAGAATCCGATGCCGTCATGGTGGCGCGTGGCGATCTGGGCGTCGAAATCGGCGATGCTGCCGTGCCGCCGGTGCAGAAGCGTATTCTGCGCAAGGCGCCGCGTTACAATTGTCCCGTCATTGTGGCCACCCAGATGATGGAATCCATGATTAACAATCCGATCCCGACGCGGGCCGAAGTCAACGATGTAGCCAATGCCGTTCTGGACGGTACCGACGCCATTATGCTCTCTGGCGAAACGGCCGCCGGTAAATATCCGGTTGAAACAGTGGAAGCCATGCACCGCACATGCATAGAAACGGAGAAGCAGAAGGTTATGCCGTCTTCCACAACGCGCGACCCGCGTTATCCACCCCGTTCGGTAGACGAGTGCATCGCCCGACAGGCTATGGAAGCTTCACATGCCATGCCGGTAGAAGCCATCGCCGCATTTACGCAAAGTGGAAATACCGTGCTGTACATGTCGCGGCACTTGTCCAAGGTTCCTATCTATGCGCTAACGCCAAAGGAAACAACAGCAGGGCGTGTCACGCTCTTTCGCAATGTCATCCCCAAACCGATCAGTGGCGATTATGGCGAAACGGATGCGCCCAAGGCGACACGTGAGGCGCTCTCGGTCATGTTGCATGACAAACTGGTGGGGCATGACGATTTAATTGTTATGACACTGGGGACGCCCATGGGTCATGCGGGAGGCACCAATGCGATGAAAATTATTCATGTTGGTAATAGCCTGAA
>CAZDWG010000010.1:0-17063 GCA_964509005.1 uncultured Zetaproteobacteria bacterium | reverse complement strand
ACCTGACAACAGGCATGCCAGCCTTGTCCATGCATCATAATCCAGTCGTTCCGGCCTGGTTTTGGGATCAATGCCAAGATTTCGCCAGTCCTCCGTGGTCAGAATATCCCTGAAATTATTGGCAATCGTTTTGCGACGGTGGGCAAATCCCTTGCGCACCGTCCGTTGCAGTTCCGTATACGCGCAGATGGATTTTCGCCCATGGGGTGTCAGTAGCAATACCACCGAATGTACTTTCGGCGGTGGTGAGAATGCGCCCGGCGGTAGCGTCAGGAGACGCCTTACATCGTAAAAATACCGTGCCAGGACGCTCAGACCACCGTAGGTCTTACTGCCGGGATCAGCCATAATGCGATTGCCTACTTCCCGCTGATACATCAATACCATGCCGCCGGGCAGGTGATGCGCGAACAGCGAAGCCGAAAGCGGGCCGCTGATATTGTACGGCAAATTTCCGGCAATCCATTGGGGTTGATGCTCGCTAACCCGCGCATCCAACACGGCGAGTATATCCGCATGCACACAGCTCAGCGCGGGTTCATCCCTTGCCCGCGCACTCCATACGGCGGCAAAGCGGTCATCCTTTTCAATCACCATCAATTTCCCTGACCGTTGCAGCAACGGCTCCGTAATGGCTCCATATCCGGGACCGATCTCCAGTACACATTCACCTCGTGGGATAGCCTCCACGATGCCGCGAATGGCTGCCTGGCTAACAAGAAAATGCTGCCCCAGAGACTTCCTTGCTGTATGACGCATATATGAACCCTACAGGAGTTGCAGGCTATCCTGAACTCTTACTGAACTATTCATGAATAGTTCAGTAAGGTGGATATTACGGCGCAAATACGGCAAGGTTTGCATGATGAACCGTTCAAGGATGTATAGTTTATTACTGACCATGCTGTTGCTTCTCCCATGGCAGGCATGGTCTTCACCCTTACGCGTACTGATTGATGTGCGCAGCACGCATTCCGATGGTGCGTATGATATGAACACGCTGGTTGACCTGGCCAAAAAGCGTGACATCCAGGCGCTGGCGATTACCGATCATGGCAGAAAAGGCATCCGTTTCGGAATCGAGCCGATACCGGGCATCCTCGGATATACCAGGGATCTCCGATCCCTGTACACAACGGGCCTGCCGTCGTTCTTTGCCGATCTCGCACAGACTCGCCGTACGCATCCGAATATAGCCTTATTCGCTGGCGTCGAATCCATACTTGGCTATACATGGTCTGGTATCCCGTTCAGGAACCTGACCCTGCATAACTCTGAACGTATGATGATCACCCTGGGAGAAAAGCAGCCCCGGCAGATCGAGGCGCTGCCCAGCTACGGCCTGAAAAATATTCGTGGCGGCGTCCTGCCTGTCTCCATCGCGTTTTGGACCGTCATCGCATTCGTTGTGATGCTGCTGTTGCTCCGCCGCCGCAGGTGGATGATGACATTGCTGCTGCTGATCTCTTACGCGGCATTGGTCGGCGTCCTCCTGAACCGACCGATAATAAATGCCGATGCCGACTTCATCGCTACAGCGCATAAGCAGGGCCTGTTCGCGATTTGGGCATATCCAGGCACGCTTTCCGGTGTGCGTCCGGGCCCTATGGGAGTCCACCTCGATACGCCGCCATACAGTCAGCGCGTGTTTCGCGATCCCACGGCTGATGCTTTTGCTGCCGTTTATGGCGACACGGACACCAATACCGCACCGGGAGGGCTGTGGGATCAGTACATGATCAATTACATGGCAGGCCTGCACAATGCGCCGATCTGGGGTGTAGCAGCGGGTGATTTCCACGGGCAGGGGCAAGCAGGTGAATATCTGGGGAATTTTCCCATGGATGTCTGGACGGATGCAAATAAAACGACTCCCGATGCCATCCTCGCGGCCATGCGCAAGGGCCATATGGTGGCATGGCATATGCCAAGGAACAGGAATCTGCGCGTAAAATCCTTGTTCCTTGAGGATGCAACGGGGCATCATTGGTTGCCTGGGGATGCCTTTACGACACAAGGGCAGGTTATCCTGCACTGCTCGCTGGAAGAACGTCCGGTATCCACCAGATCAATGAACAAACAGCTTCTGCACGCCCAGCTTATTGTGGATGGATCTACCATACTTCAGCCATTGCTGGGGCTTGACCAACCGTTGCTGGAAACCTTACAACTGACACCAGGCGCACATGTGATCCGTTTGCGCATTCCATCGCAAAACAGCATTCGCATGGAGGCCAATCCATTCCTTGTGCGGGTGCCGGGATAACGCTGCACATGACTCACAGGGGAATAGATACTTGCTCGGATGTTCCCTAACTTCCACATTGCTGCTATAAATTGAATCATGGATAGTCAAGGATAATGCGGGGCCTGTCTCATCATGGCTGGATACTCGTGCTTACTGCCGGGGTTATAGCAAGCATCGGCGCATACACTTGGCTACGCGACACGGACGCACAATCCGTCCGGTACGAAATGGCCCAACGCAACCAGGCCAGGATTGATGCCATCCATTCCATTTTCCAACAGCAATTCGACACGGCGATGGCTATTGGCGCCTTTATCAAAGGCGAGATGGGAACACACGAATATGTGGAGGAGGATGAAGCACGAAACTTTACGCGTGCGATACTAGATACACATCCCGATAAACTTATCGCCATTTCCATCATCCCGCCCGAAGCCTCGGGCGAGACCCAGACCGTCAAACAGAGCGGTACGGAAACGCTTGATCCGCTGCTCGACCTACAGCGCTTGCGCCAGATTACGCCGGGTACGATGAATATTCAGCCGTTACAGGATAAAAAACGCCGCAGGCTGATGCGGATCAGCTTCGGCATTGCCAGTGGCGTACACGGTACAGGCTATGCCGTCAGCGACTGGGATACCGCCGCCACGGTCGGCCTTGCCACCGCAGCCATGCCCGGGACAGGCATTGAGATCGGTCTGATCAAAAAAGGCCAATTTATCCGCATATACCGGCACCGCTCGCTGCCAGGAACAGGGGAAGATACCCCATGGAAGAGCAATTTCCGCCTGAACGGTATCCATTTCGAGGTACGCATCCACACCGCACCCGCCGCGCTACGGCAGCTCACATCCCCCGACCCTGCCTGGGTGGTGCTACTGCTGGGGTTGGCATTTTCCCTACTGTTAACATATCTCGCCTACAACCGTACCCGTTATGGAGAACATTTGCGCCATGATGTGACGGAACGTACAAAGACACTGGAAGAAAGCGAGGAAAAATACCGTACGCTGGTCAACACCCTACCCATGGGAGTGATAATCCACGAGTCCGGTAAAATCCGTTTTGCCAACCCGGCGATAGCATCCATGTTCGGCGTAAAGGATCCAAACTCGCTACTGGGCGAGAATGTGCTGAACTTCGTATCCGGGAAGGATCGCCCCAACGTCGTTGAGCGCATGCAGCATCTGAAACAGGGGGAGACTGTACCGCCAGTGGATGTACGACTGTTGAGGTCGGATGGCTCGGAGTTTTGGGGCGAGGCGCGCGGCATGCCTGTTGATTATGAGGGAAAAACTGCTGTTCAGATATTGATTCAGGACATCTCCGAACGCAAACATCACGAAGCAGAGATTGCCCGCTTGAGCGATGCGGTTAAGCATGTCAATGACATTGTTTTTCAACTGGATGCCAAAGGCCGTGTAAAGACCGTCAACCAGGCCGGGCTGCGCATGTTTGGCCTGACGGAAGAGAAGGCGACAGGCAAACCGTTTGCTAGCTTTGTTTCTCCCGAATCCCTGCCCATGGCTCAGGGAATGTTCGCCATGAAGACCAATGGAGAAATGGTGGAAAGCCGCTATGAACTGACGTTTCAGGATACCAGCGGACATGCGCATATCATGGAGGTAGATACAAGGGCCATCATAAAGGATGGCCTCTTCTCAGGCGTGTATGGCGTCGCGCGCGACGTCACCGACCGTAAAGAGGCGGAAGCGAGGCTTGAATATCTTTCATACTACGATGAACTGACCAAGCTACCCAACCGTAGACTATTTGCCGACCGTGCCGATCAGATGATTGCCATCGCCATGCGGGAGAAAGACAATATGGCGCTACTGTACCTTGATCTCGACCGCTTCAAGTTTATCAACGATACGTTGGGCCACCCCTGCGGCGATCAGGTGCTAAGAGAAGCTGCCGCGCGTCTCATATCCACGCTACGTCAATCGGACACAGCAGCGCGCATGGGCGGTGATGAGTTTAGTGTGCTGCTACAGGATGCGAATGCCAATACAGCCATGCATGTGGCATCCAAGATCAGGCGCGCCATACAGCGACCCTTTCAACTGGGCGAGCAGGAATTTTCACTGGATGTCAGCATCGGTATCGCCGTATTTCCGGACGATGGCAAGAATGGCGAAGAACTGCTCAAGCATGCGGATGTTGCCATGTATCAGGCCAAGAAAAACCATGTGCATCTCCATTACTTCTCGGCAGGAATGGAAAAGCGGGCTGCGCGCCACCTACAGATGGAGCAATATCTGGCGGAAGCGACGGATGAGAAGCAGCTGGCGCTGTATTTCCAAAGCCAGCACGTGCTTGCGGGCAAGCCTGAAGCCTCTCCATTTCCGTTGCATTACCAGGGTAAATACCGGCTTGATGATGGCGACATCATTGGCGTAGAGGCCTTGATCCGATGGAACCATCCCAAACTCGGCCTGGTCCCGCCCGCGGAATTCATTCCTCTGGCCGAGGAAACCGGCCTCATCCGTCCCATCACCCACTGGGCGCTATGTGAGGCGGGAAGACAGGCTGTTGCTTGGGAAAAGGAAGGGATCAGGCCCAATCGCATCGGCGTCAATCTTTCCGCCGTTCAGCTCATGCAGCATGGCCTGGCCAAAGAAATCATTGGGCATATCCACGCGACCGGTGCCAAACCGGAGTGGCTTGAAATCGAAATTACCGAAACGGCCGCCATGCGTGACCCGGAAACCGCCATCGGGATCATGCAGGAACTGGTGGATGCTGGCATCGCGATTGCCATCGATGATTTTGGTACCGGCTATTCATCGCTCGCCTATCTGAAACGTCTGCCTGCCGAGTGGTTAAAGATTGACATCGCATTCATCCGCAACTTACCGGATGATGCCGAGGATGCAGCCATTGTGCGCGCTATTATCGTCATGGCGCATGCCCTGGGCATACAAATCATTGCCGAGGGCGTGGAAACGAAGGCACAGCTTGAATTTCTGCGTAGCGAAGGCTGTGACGCCGCGCAAGGCTATCTATTCAGTAAGCCGCTGCCGGCGGATGAAGCCAGCGCGCATATCAAACGTTATCTCAAACGATAAAAACCTCAAAATAAGCGGCCGAGTGAGGTTAATTCGTCGAACTGGCTTATTTATCTTCCTTGGCTGGCTTGACGCCCTTCTTGGCTGTCGCCTTTTCATTAGACGCTCCGGCTTGCGGCTGGTCAAGCAGTTCGATGATCGCCATGGGAGCAGCATCCCCCGCACGGAACCTTGTTTTAATGGTGCGCGTATAGCCACCATCCCGATCAGAAAATACAGATGCCACATCATTAAACAGATGATCCACGATGGAACGGTGGTGCAATTTGGCCAGCACCTGACGGCGAGCATGAAGATCACCGCGCTTGCCCAGGGTGATCAGCTTCTCCACATACGGACGCACAGCCCGGGCTTTGGCTTGTGTCGTTTCAATACGGCCATGGGTCAACAGTGCCGTTGCCAGGTTAGCCAAAATAGCGCGACGATGACCACTTGGTAAACCGAGGGAGCCATGCCGTTTACGATGCCGCATAATGATACCCCTTACAGAAAATAGCGTTCATTCGACAGGCGGCAGGTCTTGCGGTGGCCAGTCCTCAACCTTCATACCCAGGGCAAGACCCATCTTATCCAGAACTTCCTTGATCTCGGTCAATGATTTACGGCCAAAATTTGGTGTCCGCAGCATATCCTGCTCATTGCGCATGACCAAATCGCCGACATAGAAAACATTATCACTCTTCAAACAGTTCATGGAACGTACCGACAGATCCAGATGGTCAATCGGTTGGCGCAATATCTCCTCAAGGTTAATTCCGGCATCGACATCAACTTCTTCGCGGACCACCGCATCAAAATCGAGGAACACGGCCAACTGACTTTCGATAATTCCCGCTGCCTCATACATGGCTTCCTCAGGCGAGAGAGCGCCATTCGTTTCAATCTCCATGATCAGCTTGTCGTAATTGGTGTTCTGCCCGACGCGCGCATTTTCAACTCGTGTCGCCACGCGGCGAACGGGTGAGTATGAGGCATCAACCAGCAAGGTGCCCGCAGGGCGTTCCACGTCCGCGCGTTCCTGGGCGGGAACATAACCACGGCCCGTATCCACCGTCACTTCCATCTTCAGCGCGCCATCCTCGTTCAAGTGCGCCAACACCAGATCAGGATTTAGTATCTGCATATCACCTGGTAACTCAAGACTGCCCGCAGTCACCACGACCGGACCTTTCACATCCAGGCTTAGCACGTGGCTATCCCCGGAACCGGACTTCAAATCGATTCCCTTGAGCGAAAGGATAATATCCATCACGTCTTCCCGCACGCCCTTGATGGTGTCAAATTCATGTGCTACACCATCGATACGCACCATGGTAACCGATACGCCAGCCAGTGAGGAAAGCAGCATGCGGCGCAGGCTGTTACCGAACGTGGTGCCAAAACCGCGTTCCAATGGCTCAAATGCAATCTTCGCGGTACGTCCGGGAACAATCTCCTCAACCGTTACCTTGCGAGGTTTAATCAACTTCATGTTATCCCCTGCCTGTTTCTTGATTACTTGGAATACAACTCAACAATGAGTTGCTCATGAATACCCGGATCCAGTTGCTCACGGACCGGCAATTCGCGGAATGTTCCCTGCTTGCTCTGCAAATCCACATCCAGCCATTCGGCAATGCCTTTTTGTCCCGCGGATTCAACGGCGGCATTTACGCGGAGGTGCTCCCGCGCTTTCTCACTTAAAACAATTTTCGATCCCACACGCACCCTGCAGGACGGGATATTCACCACCCGCCCATCCAGCATCACATGTTTATGGCGCACCAGTTGGCGTGCCTCGGAACGCGATGTGGATAAACCCATGCGATAAATCATATTGTCCAGGCGGGACTCCAGCAGGTGCAGGAGGTTCAGACCCGTCACCCCTGGCATGCGGTCGGCATCGTGAAAATAGCGGCGGAACTGCTTTTCTTGCAGACCGTAAACCCGTTTGACTTTCTGTTTTTCACGCAACTGAAGGCCATAGTCGGAAGTGCGCCCGGGACGGCGACTCTGACCATGCATACCCGGCGCATAAGGACGGCGCTCAATCGCACACTTGTCCGAAGAACATTTCGAGCCTTTAAGATACAGTTTCTCGCCTTCGCGGCGACACAAACGGCATTTGGCATCCATATAACGGGCCATGTCGGTACTCCTAAACGCGGCGCCGCTTTGGTGGGCGGCAGCCGTTATGCGGGATCGGCGTAACATCACGAATGAAGGTCACATTTAAACCGGAAGCGGCAATGGCCCGGATGGCGGACTCACGGCCCGAACCCGGACCCTTGACCAGTACGGATACATTTTTAACACCATGATCCATGGCCTTGCGACAGGCTTCTTCCGCCGCAACCTGAGCGGCAAATGGCGTACTCTTGCGCGAACCATTGAATCCAGATGCACCGCTGCTTGACCAACAAATTGCATTTCCGGCCTCATCGGTAAAACCGATGAGGGTGTTATTGAATGACGCTTTGATATGCGCAACAGCGTTCGCGATATTCTTGCGTACGCGGCGCTTCGCGCCGGTCTTTCCGCTTTTTGGACCTGCCATAAATGAATTGCCTCCTTACTTCTTCTTGCCAGCCACGGTACGGCGCGGCCCTTTGCGTGTACGTGCATTGGTCTTGGAACGCTGGCCGCGAACCGGCAGACCCTTGCGGTGCCGTAAACCGCGATAGCAGCCTAAATCCGTTAATCGCTTGATGTTCATGGACACTTCACGGCGGCAATCGCCCTCAACGACATAATCCTTATCAATCACGGCGCGAATCTTGCCGACTTCCGCCTCTGTCAAATCCTTGACGCGCACCTCGGGGCTGATTTTGGTCTTGACCAAAATCTTGCGGGAAGTGGAGCGGCCAATACCAAAGATATAGGTCAGCGCAACTTCCACGCGCTTCTGGGTCGGAATATTTACTCCGGCAATACGTGCCACTTATGCCTCCTGTCCGTAAAATACCAGCGCATTATCCTTTCGATGCAACATCGACGGACACACCTGCGAAGGGCGCGCGATGATAGCCGCGAAACCGGCTTTTCGCAAGTTCATTCTTACATTGCATTGCATAAAGAAAAACTAACCTTGCCGCTGTTTGTGGCGTGGATTCTCACAGATAATACGGATCACGCCGCGGCGCTTGATAACGCGGCATTTGCTGCACATTTTCTTCACGGATGCTCGAACCTTCATGTTGACTCCCGTCCGCCGACAGCGGACTTATTTTACCTAGATCCTGCTAAAAAGGCCATTCATGGCCTTTTTACTTCTCGCGATAACTGATGCGACCGCGGGAAAGGTCATACGGTGAGATTTCCACTGTAACCTTGTCACCGGGAAGAATACGGATGTAATACTTACGCATTTTACCCGAAATCGTAGCCAGAACCTCGTGCCCATTCTCCAGTTTAACCTTAAACATGGCATTGGGGAGTTTCTCGCTCACTTCTCCCGACATTTCAATAATATCTTCTTTTGCCATACCCTAGCCTTCAACCGCCTCTTTCAGTGCGGTGTAAACCGCCTGCATTTCCCCTGAAGCATCAAGTTTGATGAAACCCGCCTTACCTCTATAGTAGGCGACCAAAGGCTCGGTTTGCTCATTATAGACGTGCAGACGATGGACAACCACATCCTCGCGATCATCCTCTCGCTGGGATAGCTCACCGCCACAACGGTCACAGCGCCCGGCCTCGCGGGGGGGCGAATAATGCCGATGAAATCCGAAACCGCAAGCTCTGCAAACAAGCCGCCCACTCAGACGCTCAAGCAAATGACTCTCGGGCGCATCCATGAACACGACCTTGTCCAGCGTAAGACCGTGGCGTGCGAGCATAGCATCCAGCGCTTCGGCCTGTGCGACGTTGCGGGGAAAGCCATCCAGCAGGAAGCCCGCGGCGGCATCTGCGGCCATGCGATCCTCAATCATGGACACCACCAGCGCATCGGGAACAAGCTTGCCTGCGTCCATATATGCTCTGGCCTGTTTTCCGGCCCCAGTTTCGTCACGTACGGCAGCACGAAGAATATCGCCCATGGCCAGGTGGCTCATTCCATGTTCGGAGGAAAACCGCTCGCCCTGAGTACCTTTACCTACGCCCGGGGGTCCAAAAAGAACCAAATTCATCAACGCCCTGTTTTCAATCGAGCCTGTTTCATCATGCCCTCGTACTGGTGCGAGAGCAGATGCGCCTGAATCTGGGACATCGTATCCATGGTCACCACCACCACAATTAACAAACTGGTGCCGCCAAAGTAGAAGGGTACGGACAACTCGGAGATCAAATACTGCGGCAGCAGGCAAACCAGCGTAACGTAAACGGCACCGGTCACCGTCAGGCGTGTCAACACGGAATCAATATACGCCGCCGTCTTCTGTCCGGGCCGGATACCTGGAATAAATCCCCCGTGTTTCTTCAAATTATCCGCAGTTTCCTTGGGATTGAAAACAATGGCCGTATAGAAGAAACAGAAAAAGACGATCAATCCCGAAAACAGCGCCATGTACAACCAGCTTCCGGGACTAAGCAAGGCCGAGACATCGCCCAGCCAGCCAAATCCTTTCGAGTTTTTCGTAAACTGGGCAAATGTAGCAGGTAGCAGAATCAGGCTGGAGGCAAAAATTGGCGGAATTACACCGGCAGTATTCACTTTAAGCGGCAGAAAAGAGGATTTTCCACCATATAAACGATTGCCAACCTGGCGTTTGGCGTACTGAATGGGAATGCGGCGCTGCGCCCGCTCGAACCAGACGACGACACCCGTCACCACAACGGCGGTTGCAAAGAGGAAGAGCACCGTGAATGCGGAATATTCCCCTGTTCTCGCCAGTTCCAACGTTCCCCCAATGGCCCGCGGAAGGCCGGCGACAATACCGGCAAAAATAATCAGGGAAATACCGTTGCCAATACCCCGTTCCGTAATCTGTTCACCGACCCACATCAGGAAGATGGTCCCTGAAGTCAGGGTCAGAACGGTCATCAGACGGAAGGCCCAACCGGGATCAATCACCGCTGGCATACCATTGACGGAAAACGATTCCATACCAATCGCAATGCCCACGGACTGAAACAGGGCCAGGAGAACCGTGCCATAACGCGTGTATTGGGTAATCTGACGCCGCCCAGCCTCACCCTCTTTCTTCAATTCTTCCAGCTTGGGCGACACCACGGTCATCAATTGAATAATAATAGCCGCGGAAATGTATGGCATAATACCCAAAGCGAAGATCGTAAGCCTGCGCAAGGCGCCGCCGGAGAACATATCAAACATGCCCAGCATCGTACCTTGCGCCTGTTTGAATATCTGAGCCAGCACGCCGGCATCAATCCCCGGTACCGGAATATGAGCACCGAGACGGTAAACAACCAACATCGCCAAGGTAAACAGAATTCTACTCTTTAGCTCGGGGATCTTACCCATGTCGGCCAGTCCGGCCATCTGGCCCGTGCGTTCAAACATGATGACTTCTCATCAAGTCATCAAAGCGGTCAGCTTCAGACTTCCGCCTGCTGCTTCCACCTTTTTTGCAGCCTGCGCTGATGCGGCTGTCACGACAATATCCAACGTCTTGGATAAATCACCTTTACCAAGCAATTTGACGGGTGAAACGGCGTTGCGGATAAGCCCTGCCTCGAATAACGAAGCCGCATCCAGATGCGCGCCAGCATCGAATCGTTCCAGTTGGTTGACATTCACCAGTTGGTATGAATTTCTGCTCAATGGTGTAAATCCGCGCTTTGGCACACGCCGGATCAATGGCATTTGTCCGCCTTCAAAACCACGGGCAATCTTACCGCCAGTGCGCGACTTTTGTCCCTTATGTCCACGTCCACCGGTTTTGCCATGGCCGGAACCCACACCGCAACCCAAACGTTTCCGCCCACGGCGGGCGCCACTGGCCGGTTTAAGATCATTCAGCTTCATACCTTCAGCCCCTCGATTTCAATATTCACAAGGTGACGCACCTTGTAAATCATACCGCGAATCGCAGGCGTATCTTCCAGTTCCACGACTTGATTCAAGCGGCGAAAACCCAAACCCCGCAAAGTAGCCTTCTGATCCATGGCATAGCCGATACCACTTTTAACCTGGCGCGCGCGAATGGCACTCTTCTTACTCATGTCGCGCCTCCCTGTTTACGCTTTCCGCGCCGCTCAGCCACCTGCTCCGGCGTTTCCAGCATGCGCAAGCCATTGAATGTGGCACGCACAAGATTCAGCGGATTGCGGGATCCGAGGCACTTGGTCAACACGTCACGAATACCAGCCGCATCCATCACCGCACGTACACTGCTACTGGCAATGACGCCGGTACCTTCACTGGCGGGCTTAAGCATCACACGCGATGCATCCTGGCGACCGATGACCTCATAATGGATGGTGCCATCCTTGCGCGGCACGCTGACCAGCGTGCGGCGTGCGATTTCATTGGCTTTACGAATGGCCTCGGGTACTTCCTTGGCCTTGGCATGCCCGAAACCGACATGTCCGTTGCCATCGCCAACCACCATCAGAGCCGAGAAACCCATGCGACGACCGCCAGCCACTGTCTTGGCCACGCGATTGATGTACACGAGTTTTTCGGTCAGATCCAGTTCTTCCGTATTAATCATCCAACTTCTCCTCAATCTCCATATGGGCTAAAACTTCAGTCCGGCGCCGCGAGCGCCTTCAGCCAGCGCCTGCACCCGCCCATGATAGGGAAAACGCCCGCGATCAAAAGCCACTTCCTTAATGCCGACCTTCATGGCGCGCTCACCCAGCAATTGGCCTACAGCTTCCGCTGCTTTTATATTGCCGCCCCTCTTGATGGTTGAATCAAGACTGGATGCAGCCACCAGGGTTTTGCCTGCCGCATCGTCGACAACCTGCGCATAGATATGGCGGGCAGAGCGGAATACGCTCAAACGCAGATGCCCGGATGCCTTGACACGCGTACGTACCCGCGTTGCCCGGCGCACGGCGGCATCATATTCATAACGCTTTACAGACATTGAATTCTCCTCGTGTTCCGTACCATAAGCCTAAGCCTTCTTGCCTTCTTTCATCATGACACGCTCATCCGCATAACGGACGCCTTTACCCTTGTAAGGCTCCGGCGGACGGAATGCGCGAATCTCGGCCGCAGTCTGCCCCACCTTCTGCTTATCGATACCACTCAGTGTAATGCGGCTTTGTTCAATTTTTGCTTCCACGCCTTCCGGTATGGCGTAAATCACCGGGTGCGAAAAGCCCAGTGAAAGATTCAGATTCTTCCCCTGGAGTTGGGCGCGGTAACCCACACCACGCAATTCCAGCACACGTTCAAAACCCTTGCAGACCCCCGTGATGACATTCGCCAGAAGCGCACGCGCCAGACCATATTTGGACTTCATAGGCTTGCTGTTTAGATCAGCACATTGCAGGGCCAGGAGATTACCCTCCCGTGTCGCTGTGATTCCGTCAAACAGCGGCGAGGCCAATTCGCCCCCGGGACCTTTGACAATAACGGAATCGGCCTGAATGCTGATTTCTACGCCATCGGGAATAATGATCGGCTGTTTTCCAATACGAGACATTCATTTACCTCAAAATACCGTGCATAGAATTTCGCCGCCAATATGAGCGGCGCGTGCACGTTTGTCGGTCATCATGCCATGCGATGTACTGACAATCGCTAGGCCGTAACCGCTTTTAACACGCGGCAATTTATCGGCGCCCGCATAGACGCGGCGCCCCGACTTGGACACCCGCTTGATCTCGCGGATCACCGGCTTACCTTCGTCATCATAGCGAAGGGTCAGGCGCAAACACTTGTTCCCCTTGCGATTAAAGGCCTTAACCGACTGCAAGTAGCCCTCTTCCTTCAATATCCCGGCCAATGCATCCAACACATGACTGGCAGGCATTTCCACCCTCTCCAGTCCAGCGGATTGCGCATTACGAATGCGGGTCAACATGTCTGCAATTCGATCCATCATCATGACAATGCTCCTACCAGCTTGATTTAACCATGCCCGGAATCTCACCGAACAGGGCACGCTTGCGCAGACAGATACGACACATGCCAAACTTGCGATAGACCGAATGAGGTCGACCGCACAACTGACAGCGGGTATAGCCGCGCACCTTAAATTTTGGTTTGCGATTGCATTTCGCAATCATTGCCTTACTTGCCATGAAACGCGCTCCTTAATTTCTGAACGGCATACGGAAATGTTTGAGCAGCGCCAAGCCTTCCGCATTTGTTTTAGCGGTAGTACAAATCGTGATGTCCATACCACGAATCTTATCCACCTTATCATATTCAATTTCCGGGAAAATAATCTGCTCTTTGATCCCCAGCGTGTAATTGCCGTGCCCGTCAAATGCTTTGGGGCTGATACCCTTAAAATCACGAATGCGCGGCAGAGCGATATTGACCAAGCGATCCAGAAACTCCCACATCCGCGTCCCGCGCAACGTGACCCGGCAACCCACACCCATACCCTCGCGCAGCTTGAAGTTGGCTACGGACTTACGCGCTTTTGTCACCACCGGTTTCTGACCGGTAATAGCCGTCATATCGGTAAGCGCACCTGCAATCAACTTGGAATTCTGTGCTGCTTCACCCACGCCCATATTGACCACGATCTTGCTGATTGACGGTACAGCCATGACATTGTCAATATTCAGTTCCTTACGCAAGGCGGGCTTGATATCGGCTTTATATGTTTCTCTCAAACGGCTCATTTCCTGATTACTCCTAACGATCCAGCACTTCGCCGCACTTCTTGCATGTGCGTACCTTACGCCCGTCTTCCAGCGTCTTGACACCAAGACGAACACCCTTCTTGCAACTCGGACAATAATAATTCACATTGGAAAGCGCAATCGGCATTTCCTTTTCAATGATGCCACCTTTACTGTTTTGCGATGGCCGCGTATGACGCTTGACCATACTGACCCTGGCCACCAATACCTTGCCATCGACCGGCAATGTGCGAATCACTTTACCACGCACGCCTTTATCACGCCCGGCCATCACGATGACTTCATCGTCACGGTGGATGCGAGTTTTTGTTATGATGCTCATCGTCATCTCCTGAAGCCCATGACCTACAGTACTTCCGGTGCCAGGGAAATAATCTTCATATATCCTTTACCACGCAATTCGCGTGTGACCGGCCCAAAAATACGGGTCCCAACCGGCTCGCCCTGACTGGTCAGCATGACAGCCGCATTCTGATCAAAACGGATCGAACTGCCATCAGAGCGACGGAATTCCTTGGCCGTACGCACCACCACGGCTTTCGCTACCTGCCCTTTTTTCACTTTACCGCCGGGCATGGCATCCTTCACCGCCACGACGATCACATCGCCAACACGCGCATAGCGTCGCTTGGACCCACCCAGCACTTTAATGCAGGCGATTCTCTTTGCGCCGGAATTATCCGCGACTTCAAGTATGGTTTCAGTCTGAATCATGGTCTGCGTCCTCTATAGTATCGCTTATTCATTGCTCGGCACGCGTCACAATGGAATCCAGCGCCCAGCGCTTGCGGTGCGACAACGGTCTGGATTCGATGATACGCACGGTATCTCCAATATTGCAGTCATTGGATTCATCATGCGCCATGTATTTTTTGTGGGCACGAATCGTTTTGCGGTATTGCGGATGCAAAAATTTGCGTTCCACCTGCACCACAATCGTCTTTTCCGTCTTGTTGCTCAGCACAACGCCTTCCAGCACGCGCTTATTACTTCTATGTTCATTCATGCGTCAACTCCCTAGTGTCCCATTCCGTAAATTCGTGCGCCATCAGAGCCACCCCAAGGAGCCAAGGCAAGGCGCGTCCCGAAGGCAATGGCGCGCCCTTGACGAGGGACGCAACGCCGCATTGGTTCCTTGGGGCGGCTCCCTTCGGGCGAGTACTGGCGGGCGTGCGGCTGCGTTGCGCTCGTTTGAATTGGCTAGCCAGTTCCGCACTCGCCCGCCTTGCCGCACATCCCGCCAGAACTCGCTGATGGCGCACGAATTTACGGAATGGGACACTAGCGCGAATGCTCCGCCAGAATGGTTTTAATCCGGGCCAGCTCGCGTCGCAACTGTGCCGGGCGCGCGGTATGGGTTAACTGCATGGTGGCCTGCTGAAAACGCAGTTTCATGGCCTCGGCAGCCAATTCATCCATGCGTTCCCTCAAGTCGTTTCCAGACATGCCGCGCAAATCCTTTGTGTTCTTCACATCACTCATCGGCCTACCCCGCGCATGACAATCTTGGTGCGGACCGGCAATTTAGCTGCCGCCAGAGTTAACGCCTCGCGCGCAGTATCCTCCTCCACGCCATCCATTTCATATAAAATTCGACCCCTACGAACGGCAGCCACCCAGAATTCAGGCGCACCCTTACCTTTACCCATACGAACTTCGGCTGGCTTGGAAGACACGGGCAAATCCGGGAACATACGAATCCAGATACGGCCCTGGCGTTTAATGTGGCGGGTCATGGCAACACGCGCAGCTTCAATCTGGCGCGCTGTAATACGCCCCGGCTCCATGGCTTTCAGACCAAACGTCCCAAAATTCAGACTGGCACCACGCGGCGTAATCCCACGCAGCCGTTGCAATTCCTTGTGGTGCTTACGCCAACGGATTTTCTTCGGTTGCAACATAACTTAACAGACCTCTTCGATTAGGTGTTTTTTTGTTCGGTTTCGCCGATTTTTTCGCCCTTAAATACCCACACCTTGACACCAATGATGCCATAGGTGGTATGCGCCTCGGCAAACCCGTAATCCACATCCGCCCGTAGCGTATGCAGCGGTACACGCCCCTCGCGGTAGCCTTCCGTACGCGCAATCTCGGCGCCACCCAAACGACCTGAGCATTTTACACGCACGCCCTTGGCTCCCATACGCAGCGCGCCCTGCAGCGCACGCTTCATGGCCCGCCGAAATGCCACACGGCGCTCCAGTTGAAATGCAATGTTTTCGGCTACCAGTTGTGCCTCGGCCTCAGCCTGACGCACTTCCATGATATAAACTTCCACGCTCTGCCCCGTCATACGATGGAGATCCTTACGCAAAGCCTCAATATCCGAGCCTTTCTTGCCAATCACAACGCCGGGACGGGCGGTATGCACCGTTAGCTTTAACTTACCCGCCGGTCGCTCAATCATAATACGGGACACGTAGGCATGTTTCAAACGTTTTTTAACGTATTCCCGAAGGCGGATATCCTCCAGCAGCAAGGCTCCGAAATTCTTTTCGGCATACCACTGTGATTCCCAGCCGCGGCTTATGCCTACGCGAAAACCGATTGGATTAACTTTTTGTCCCATGCATTAACTCCGTTTCTAAAACTTGCTTAAGCGCATTAGCCGCGTTCGCTCACGGCCACCATCAGATGGCTACGGCGCTTGTAGCGCTTGCGGGTTCGGCCCATACCTTTCGGTCTCCAACGCTTCAGCACCTGCCCCTCGTCTACGCGAACCGTCGAAACCATCAGATCATCCACATCCAGACCGTGATTCTGTTCAGCATTGGCAATCGCCGATTTCAATACCTTTTCCATCAGGCGAGCACCTTTTTTTGGCGATAAGGCCAACGTGGCCAGGGCACGCCCCACGGCGAGACCGCGAATTTCATTCGCGACCAACCGCGCCTTCTGCGGACTAATCTGGCTTTCTTTCGCCAATGCACGTACTTCTTTCGTCATGACCTGTTACCTCTTCGATTTCCTGTCCGCACCATGACCATAATAGGTTCGGGTCGGCGCAAACTCGCCCAGCTTATGTCCTA
>CAZDWG010000009.1:0-17257 GCA_964509005.1 uncultured Zetaproteobacteria bacterium | reverse complement strand
AACGGTTCAAAGGCCTCCGCATCAACGTAAACACTGGCTGGATAGACCGGGCCAATGTCCACCATCATCCACACGCCGGAACGCAGCCCCAATTCCACATCCAGCACGTCGCCAGACTTGAGCAGCCCTGTAATCTCCCTGGCAAGCGGAACAGGCCCGATGCGATCCTGCTGATTATCAAAACTCAGGAATATCTGATGTGCATCCAGTGCCGCAATGCGGGCATGCCCCTCCACGAAACGGGAAAAATGCTGGCCACGCAAACGTGGAGACATACCGCTACCAAGACGTACAAAATGGAACAACAGACGGGCGGCCTTGGCGGCGCGTTCACATTCCGGCGCCAGTTCATTCAGGACGGCCTCGAATTCAAGATATTTCGTATGACGCATGCCTTGCGATCCCGCCAGGAATGCAAGCCATTGATGTATGACCTGTACATATTCTTCAATCGCCGTGGCATCACCGCTCATTTCCCGCAACAGATGCCAGCCAAAGAAGTCTCGCAGATGCTCCGGCTCAAGCTGTTCCAGTTCAAGGCCGTACACTTCCGCGCTCGATTCCATATCACCGTCCATCAGATCATGCATGTGTGCTTCCAGAGACTTCTCCCAATCTTCCAGTGGAGATTCATCCATATCGAGAAAGTCGTCCTGAAACAGGTCGGAATAGTTCAACAAATAATCAGCCATGCTTTCCATGCATGCTTCGGCCAGTTTCCCCTGTTTGGCATCTCGTGACATTTGGATTCGTACAAAATGATCCATCGCATCCTGCAACAACACTATCTCCTCTTGCCGACATTCCTGAATCTGGCTATGTTCGCGACCCTCTTGCCCGCAAA
This sequence comes from uncultured Zetaproteobacteria bacterium, assembly GCA_964509005.1. Taxonomy (GTDB): domain Bacteria; phylum Pseudomonadota; class Zetaproteobacteria; order Mariprofundales; family Mariprofundaceae; genus JAUZQZ01. Next base: position 16,413 of record CAZDWG010000009.1, on the reverse strand, counting down.
ACGCATTGCAAACAAAGGCATGGTCGAGGACCCCACGAAAGACGCATAGCGGATTCGCGTGGGGTGGAAGCTTGGTGGCATGCAGTATTTATGCGTCACGCGGGCTTGAGGCGGTGATATTCGCATACACCAGCCTATTATGACACCAAGGAGTTCGACGATGCAACTCAATGCCCCAAGCATACGCAAGGGAATGATTCTGGATGTGGAGGGTGTCCTCTGGCGTGTCGTGAAAACACAGCATGTGACGCCGGGCAAAGGCGTTGCCTGCATGCAGGTGGAAATGCGCAATGTTGAAACAGGAAACAAAACCAATAAACGATTTAATTCCACCGAGCGGGTAGAACGTGCCACGCTTTCCCAGCGGTCTATGCAATATCTGTATGAAGATAGCGGTGTGTATTATTTTATGGATATGGAAAGCTACGAGCAAATCGAACTGGGAGAGGATTTTCTGGAAGATGTAAAGCCCTATCTGCTGCCCGAAGCCGAAGTGCTCATTGAATTTCACGAACAACGTCCACTCCATGTGCAGTTGCCGCAAACCGTGGTGCTTGAAGTGGTCGAATGCGATGCAGCCATCAAGGGGCAAACGGCCACGGGCTCTTACAAGCCCGGCAAGCTGGAAACGGGCGCCACCATCATGGTGCCGCCCTATCTGGAGAGCGGCACAAAAATCAAGGTCAATACGGAAACCGGCGAATATATGGAACGCGCCTGACTGTTCCGTGTCTGATATGGATGCAATCGACAAAAATCAAGGGTTCAGGCGGGCAATATGCGGAAAATTATAGGTTGTATATTCCTCCTTTGCCTCATATTCAACGGCGGCTGTGTTAGCACCATCGTTGGCACGGCAGCGGATATTGCCATTGGGGTGGTTAAGGTGCCATTTAAGGCAGGCGCCGCTATTGCGGGCGCCTTCAGCAGTGATCATAAGGAAGGAAATACAGATAAAGAGAAAGATACCAAAAAGGAATAGAGCGCCCCCTGTTGTCGCTTTTTACAAATCAACGGTTTGTTGATTTTCGCGCCCATCCATGGGCGCTTTGATGAGCTTTACAAGAAGTCATCATGTTGAGCGCCTCAAGATTGCCGAGGATCCGACGCAACACGACACATGCCGCATCGAATTCATCCTGGGTCACGCCGTGAATCGCGGCGGTCACATAATCCACAAGCATGGGATGAATGCATTGAATCGCCTCCATCCCGTCGGCGGTCAGAAAGGCCCGGACCACCCTGCGGTCCACCGGATCCGGTCGGCGCTCGACGAGGTCTTTCCTGACCAGCCGGTTCAGCAGGCGTGTAATCACCGCCTTATCCTTGGCCAGGGTATGGGCAAGATGGGTCTGCGTGGCTCCGTCTTGCCTTCTGAGCAAGACCAGAACGCCCAGTTCTTCATGCGTGATGGAAAAACCGGCCTGCCCGCACCGGTGGACGATGCCCTGGCGAAAGGCATACATCAGATGGCCGACGAGGTACCCGAGACTATCCTCAAATCGTTGGGAAACGGCGGCATCGCTCATGGTGCCGGACGCTAGAATATATAGTTGATCTTATCAATAGTTGACATTATCAATGTTTATTGCAAAGATGGCTTCGCGATGCTCGCCATGGCGAGCACGCTTCTCCCGCGTGCTCGCCAACCGACAGGAAAGGTAAGGTATTTTATACCCAACATGCGTTTCTTTTTTTTACTCTCCTGTCTTTCCCTATGGGTTGCCATACCCGCGGCGACGGCAGCGCCGATAAGTCTTGCGACCGTGATCCGCCATGTCCTGGAGCACCATCCGGATATTCCTGTCGCCCGCCTGAAAACGGATAAAATACGCACCGACCAACAACGCATTGAAGGACAACTGGATCCTGCGTTAACGGTGAGCCTGCTGGCTTCAGACAGCCAGGACCCGTCCAATAGCAAGTTCAACCCGATCCAGTCCTTTACCTCCCAGCAGGTCAAGGTTGGTATCAGCAAGCCGCTGGCCAACGGTGGCACCGTGTCGCTGAATCTGGACTACAACCGTAACCTGCTGAAGTTTCCACTGGATCCTACCGCCTTCGCACGTTTTGATCCCTTCTACCATAACCAGATTGACCTGACTTACCGCCAGCCCCTGTTGCGCGGTGCGGGCAGACCCGCCTACCATCAGGGTCTGGCGGCGGCCCTCGCCGACGCCCGAGCGTCCAGTTTGCAGGAAAGGGTAAGCGCGAGAACCCTGAGCCGGAAGGCCATTCAACTCTACTTTGATATTGCCGTGGACGAAACAAACCAGCGCCTGGCGGCGGATGCGGAAAAACGCGCGGAAAAATTGTTGGAGTTCCAGAGGACTCGCGAGCGTTTTGGTTTGATTGAAAAGGCTGACCGTTTGCAAGCCGAGGCTCTGCTGGCCACCCGCCGTATGGATCTGGTCAATGCCGGAGCCCGGCGCGCACAGGATGTGACGGCATTGAACCGTTTGATGCTACGCGATATTTCCAGCCCGATTATCATCCTCGACGAACAGCGTCTGGATATCCCGCTTCCCGATCTTGATGATGCAATGGATGATATTGATAAGACAAGGCCTGAATTACTGGCCCTGACCGCCAGATTAAAGGCGGCGGAAGACCGGATCGAAGAAGTGAAGGATACGGATTCCGCCCAGGTGGATCTGGTGGGCAAGATTGGCAGCCGCTCCCTGACCGGTACGCCGGGTAAGGCTGCGCGCCAGGGGTTCAGTCTGGCTGACCGCTTTGCCTCCATTGGCATCGAAATCAGCGATACTCTCGTCAATCATGCCGCCAGGGCGGCGATTCGCAAGGCCATCCTCGAACGCGAACAGGTGTTGGCGGAACGCAGGCAAACCATTGAACTCATCAAGGATGATCTGGCCAACATTCTGGTATTGATTCGCACGGGCAGGAAGACATGGGCAGCAGCAAAGTTCCGCGTCAGCGCGGAGCGGAAGAAGTATCAGGCGGAGTTGGCCCGCTACCGCGAAGGGCGGTCCGATACCGCAACGGTGATTCAGTTTGAAGGTGACTTGCGCGCCGCTGAAATCGAGGCTGCTCTGCGGCGTATTGCCCTGTTACGCAATCAGCGTCAACTGGCATGGGCGAGGGGATCCCTGTTCAGCGATTTGGGCATTACGTTCTCTATGTCTGACGGCAGACGGTCATGAAGCGGCTCATCGCTTTTTTCGTCGAGCGGGGGCTATTGGTCAACATGTTGTCACTAATGCTGCTGGCCGGAGGCATCTTTGCCGCCGTCTCCATTCAGCGGGAGGCATTCCCCAATATCAATTTCGATCTGGTGGTCATTAACGCCGCATGGCCGGGGGCTTCTCCGCGTGAGATCGAACGTCTGGTCGTTATCCCCATCGAACGTGGACTCAAGGGAATAGACGGCGTGAAAACCATTCGCTCCACCGCACACCCCGGTTCGATGGAAATCAGTATTGAAATTGACCCCGATTATTCTGATCGATCCCGTTTCGTTTCCGATGTACAGCAAGCCATCAACCGGGCCGATCTGCCGCGCGATTTGCCTGAGGATCCCATCGTGACGGAAATCAAGTCCGAGCAGGCGCCGGTGCTCTCTTTCACCATTTATGGCGATCTCAAGCCATTGGCGCTTAAACGCACCGCCGATGCTATTGAGGACGACGTGCTGAATATCCCCGGCGTGGCCCGCGTGATTACCCAGGGTAAACGCAAGGAAGAAATACGCATCGTGCTGGACCCCAAACGTATGCGGCGGCAACGAATTTCCGCCGGGGATGTGATGCGCCTGATTCAGGGATGGAACGTGAATGCACCTGGAGGCACCATCAAATCGGCGGGTAAGGAAAAGATTATTCGTGTATCCGGTCAGTTCAAATCGGCGGCCGATGTCGCCCATCTGGTGCTGCGCGCCAACGAGCGCGGGCACGCCGTTTATCTGGGTGATGTGGCCCATGTCAGCGAGGCGCTGGTGACACCTCAGCGCTATGTGGATGCCATGGGGAAACCGGCCATCAATATGATTGTCATGAAAAAAGGCAAGGCCGACATTATTAACCTTGTGGACAGGCTGCGCGCCTATCTGGCGACCGTACCAAAGCAATACGGCAGCCATATCAGCGTTCATACCTACCGCGATATTTCCATTGTTACCCGCTTGCGCCTGCACGTTCTGACCAGCAATGGCGGCATTGGTTTGGTACTGGTACTGGCCGTACTGCTGTTATTCCTGCGCCCGGCTGTTGCCTTTACGACAGCATGGGGGCTGCCTATTATCTTCTTTTCGGGCATCCTCATGCTGTTTCTGTTTGGCAATACGCTTAATCTGCTTAGCATGTTCGGTTTCATTATCGCGTTGGGTCTGATTGTTGACGATGCCATCATTATCGGTGAAAACACCACCTGGCATATGGAGCAGGGCATGGCCCCCAAACAGGCTGCCATCATTGGGACTTATGAGTTGGCCGGACCTGTCTCCGCCACTGTATTAACCACTATTGTGGCCTTCCTGCCACTGATGTTCATGCAAGGGATTATCGGCAAGTTTGTCTTTTCCATTCCGGTTGTGGTGATTGTGTTGTTGTCTTTCTCCTGGCTTGAGGCTTTGTTTATCCTTCCCAATCATATTCGTGACGTCAGCAACGCACGCGCCCATCCAAAAGAGCGGGCCATCATGCGTTGGCTGACGCGGATCTATGAAGTGGTGTTGCGCAGCGCTGTCCGCTGGCGTTATCTTACGATTCTCGTAACGCTGGCCGTATTGGGCGGCAGCTTGTGGTTGGCCAGCCATATGAAATTTCAGCTTTTCCCCTCCGGCGCCGAAAGCCAGTTCTATTTGCGTGTCACCGCACCCTCAGGAACCACACTGGCATCCATGCGGCAAAAAATGTTGGCGGTTGAGAAAGAGGTGCGTGCGCATATTGACCCGGCCTTGCTCGAAACCACCATTATTATTACCGGCCAAAGCAGTGCCGATGAACGCGACAGCTTAAAACAGTTCGGCGACCACTACGGCTTCGTGCGGGTCATCTTAACGCCGTTTTCCACGCGCAAGGTGTCTGCCTTTACGGTCATGCACCGGCTCGAGCATGTGATCCCGAAGCATTTTCCGGGACTCCGGATTGATTTTGTCATGTCCAGTCCGGGGCCACCCGTGGGCCGCGCCCTGCATGCCGAACTTTCCGGTGCGCCCGCTTCGGTCCTGAAACGGGTCGCGCGGCATCTGCAGGCATATCTGGCAAAGATTCATGGCGTACACTCCATTGAAAGCGGTTTGAACGCGGGTGACCCTGAAGTCCATGTTGTACTTGATCGCAAGCTTGCCGCATATGCCGGCGTGAATCTGGCGGTCGTTGCGACGCAGATCAGGGCAGCCTTCGATGGGTTGCGCGTCTCCACGCTGAACCGGGGCAAGGAAGAAATAGATGTCACGCTACGCTATCCCAAGCGTTTCCAGCGCCATGTACAAACCTTAAAAACCCTCGGCATTCCCAATCGCGCGGGAGGCTTAACGCCTCTGGGCGCCATTGCCCACTTCGTGACGCGACCCGGCGTCACCAGTATCCGGCACAAAAACGGCAATCGGGTTATTGATATTTCCGCCGACGTAGAACCGAAAGAAATTACCTCCATGGAACTCAATGCACAGCTTATGCGCGACAAAAAACTCTGGATGGGAGACCATAAGGTCAAAATTCATTTGGGCGGTGAGGAGGAACGCTCGCGGGAATCCATGCGCGGCCTGATGTTCAGTTTTGCTTATGCTCTCGCCGGTATTTTCGTCATTCTGGCCATTCAGTTTAACCGCGTGAGCTATCCGCTGCTGGTGATGCTGGCCATCCCCTTCGGCGCCATCGGCATTATCGTGGGTTTTTTCCTGAACGGACAACCGCTCTCATTCATGGCCATGATGGGCTTTGTGGCGCTGACCGGCGTCGTTGTCAACGATTCTTTGGTGATTGCCGTGTTCATCCAGCGGAGTATCGAAAAAGGTATGACATGGCGGGAGGCCGTGCATGAAGCAGGGACACGGCGATTGCGCGCCGTGCTGCTGACCACCATCACTACCGTGGTTGGCCTGCTGCCTACAGCTTACGGTTGGGGTGGTTTTGATCCGTTCGTGGCACCCATGGCGCTGGCATTGTCCTGGGGTCTGATCTTCTCCACCGGTATCACACTGCTCTCCGTTCCGGCGGCCTTCGGTATTGGCATGGATGTCAAATATGCCGTTTGCAGGTTCTGGCAAGGGATCACAAAGAGGGGAAATGCAGCTGCCTCGCCCTGATGAAACTCTTTTAACGCGCGCTTCACGCTATTTTCAAGAACGGGCGCTACAGTCTCACTTGTCTGGCGCCACCCTCCTCCCCTCCCTCCTCGGCGTCAGGCATAAAACACGGCCCCGGCATTACGCCGGGGCCTGTTTCTTTTCAGCAACCCGATAAAGTTTTGCAAGCGGCTCCTTTGATGAAGATCTTTTAATACACGCTTCACGCTATTTTCAAGAATGGGCGCTACAGTTCCACCTGTCTGGCGCCACCCTCCCCTCCCTCCCCGGCGTCAGGCGATAAAACACGGCCCCGGCATTATGCCGGGGCCTGTTTCTTTTCTCTGCTGGATAGATACACACTTTCCTGCTGCAATGCGGCTCTATGCGTGGAACTTTTAACCTGCATGCTAAATGGCGTCAGCATTTAACACTTGATCTCCCGGAAGCCGGAGGCCGTCCTGTATGGTTACATGCCTGCTCGGTGGGCGAGGTTGCTTCAGTGGCGCCGTTGGTTGAGGAGTTCATGCGGTTAAAGTTACCCGTACATTTGAGCGTCATGACCAAAACCGGTTTTAGCCATGCATCTCGCCTGTTTGGTCATCGGGCAGGAATTTCCTACCTTCCATGGGATATTCCGGGATTGATGCGGCGCTTCACTAAACGCTTGAATCCGCGCATCCTTTTGCTTACGGAAACTGAATTTTGGCCCGGCATGCTATCCGCCTGTGCTCAATATCATATTTCGGTTATCGGTATTAACACCCGTATTTCGGACCGTTCATTTCCGCGTTATCGTATAAGCAGATTCCTGTGGCGGCGCTGGTTATCACCTGTTGCCCTGTTTCTGGCGCAAAGCGGTCTGGATGCCGAACGCCTGACTATGATAGGGGTTGATGCGGAGCGCATTCAGGTGGTGGGTAACCTGAAATATACCATCAACGTGCCGACAGCCAATGCGGACAACTTGCGTCAGCGGTTTGATACAAGCATGAGCCGCCCTATTTTACTTGTGGCCAGCACGCACGACGGCGAGGAAGATGCGCTGCTTGCCATGTGGCCGCAGTGGAAACGGTTACAACCGGACTTGCTGCTACTGCTGGTTCCCAGGCATCCCGAGCGTTTTGATGATGTGGCGGAGATACTTAAACAGCGCGGCATCCATTTTTTCCGCTGGTCCGATAAAAAACTCGCGGGTCCATCCGAAATGGTGCTGATTGATGCGATGGGTGTTTTGGCCGGGCTGTATACCATTGCGGATATGGTTATTATCGGCGGCAGCCTGGTTCCTGTCGGCGGTCACAATCCGCTGGAAGCAGCCGTTTGCGGGCGGGGCGTTATTACGGGGCCACACGTGCAAAACTTTCGTGAGGTGATGCGGGACATGCAGCAAGCCAATGCAGCCGTGGTGGCGGAAGATGCGCTAGCGTTGAACAAAACAGTTCGCCATTTCCTGCAACATCCCGACGATCTAAAACGTCTAAATGCCCATGCCGCGGTATTGATGCAGGATAATGCCAGGGTGCTGAAGGAGACCATGGATGCTCTGGCGCCTTTTTTAGACATCAAGGCTGCCCCTCGGGGCAGCCTTGATGTCTAAAATAATGGTAACTACTCAGCACCCCTATGGATTGGCTGTCATTGCGAGGAGGAACGACGAAGCAATCTCGTATTTCCACGAAATTCAAGATTGCCGCAGTCGCTTTCGCTCCTTCGCAATGACAAAACGATGGGTGCTGAGTAGTTACAAATAATGATGAATTTGCATCAATATATGGAGCGTCTCTGGTGGCAGCGGGACATGCCTTCCGTTGTGCTTCGTCTGGCCGCGCGTATTTATGCGCTTGTCAGTACATGGCATCTCGCCAAACGAAAACGACATGCGGTTTCACCACCTATCCCTCTGATCTCCATTGGTAATATCACCGTGGGCGGCAGCGGCAAGACTCCCTTTGTCATCTGGTTATGCGAACAGTTGCGACAACGCGGATACAGACCCGTGATCCTGTGTCGTGGCGATGGTGGCAGATTGAAGCAAACGAAACGCATCAGCGAAAACGACGACGCAGGCAGGGTGGGTGACGAGGCTCTGCTGCTGGCGCGTTCCTGCCATGCGCCCGTTATTGCCGGGCGCGACCGCGTTGCTGCCAGTGTCCTGGCGCGTGAGATGGGCGATATCATCATCCTTGATGACGGATTTCAATATCGACAATTAAAACGGGCCTGTGATGTCGTACTGGTTCCTTGCGAGGGCGTCGGTAACGGCTGCCTGCTACCGGCAGGACCTCTGCGGGAACCGGTATCCGCGCTTGCCCGCGCCGATTTGATTGTGCGCACGGGCGATGGTCCGGCCATTCCCGTGACTCAGGCAAAGGAATGGCGCTGGAACGTGCAATCATCCGCACTCCGGCACGTTCATGGCGCTGGCACGTCAGCACCTGAAAAAGTCATAGCCGTATGTGGCATTGCCCGCCCGCAACGTTTTCTGGATTCCCTGGATCAGCAGGGCATGACCGTCGAAGATCAAATGATATTTCCGGATCACCATCGTTATCAAAGCAGCGATGTCGAACGAATCACGGGTAAAGGGTTGCCTGTCGTCACCACGGAAAAAGATGCCGTTAAACTGACCTCGATATGGCCGGATGAGCAGCCGTTGTGGGTTCTGCCTCTCGAAGGCGAAGGCGAAGAAGGCTTGCCGGAAGCTATCGTCCAGACCATCCTTGGCGGTAAAAGTTGTTAGCCCACACCATGCATGAATAATGTGGGTTAACATCTTGCTATTTTCAATGGAGAACAGATATGCTGGATAAGGAACTGATGGAAATCCTGGCCTGCCCGCAGTGCAAGGGAGCCGTGGAATATAATGATGCTAAAAATGGCCTCATCTGTCCGGCATGCAAGCTCGAATACCCCATCCGCGATGATATCCCGGTGATGCTGATTGATGAGGCGCGGAGTTTACCGGATAGCTGATGATGGATAGCCTGAAAGTCGCGCTGGCGCGCGGTATTTTCTGGTCAATTCGGCTGATTCCCGTGCGTTTTGCGGGCGCTATCGGCGCGGGGCTTGGCAGGCTGGCCTTTTACCTGATCAAGCGCCGCCGGGAGATAGCGATACGCAACCTGACCCGCATTTATCCCGAACGTAACCGCCGCTGGCGAAAGCATGTAGCCAGGGAATCCTTCGCCGAATTGGGGCGAACCATTCTTGAAATCCCGCATGTGTTTCTGCGCTCCAAAGCTTTCTTGAAATCACGTATACAGGTGGAAGGGGAAGATGAATACCTTGCGGCCATGGCACAGGGCAAGGGTGTGTTTAATATCCTTTGCCACCATAGCAACATGGAGATGTGCGGTCTGATGTATGCCGAGCAGGGATCGGATGTTGATATTATTTACCGGGTGCTCAACCAGCCGTTCTTCGACGCTTTCGTGAAACAGGGCCGCGAGCGTTTTGGCATATCCATGCATCCGCGCCAGCAAGGCTTACGCTGGTTGCCCAGGGCATTGAAACAAGGCCACAGCATCGCCATCCTGCTGGACCAGCATTTGTCCGGCGGCATGCCCGTGCCGTTTCTCGGGCATCTGGCGAACACCACAACATTACCCGCGGCATTTGTCCTTAAACATGGCACCCCCGTTTTTGGTATGGCCTTACACCGCATCGGTAAAGCCTTTCAATTTCGCTTACAATTCTGGCGTATTGATATGCCGACCATGACGGACGACAAGGACGCGAATATATATCGGATCATGCGCTGTATCGGTAAAAGCTTCGAGCCCGTCATTCACCAGCGGCCTGAATTATGGCTATGGAGTCACCAGCGCTGGAAATTACTGGAGGAAGATCGCAAAGACATCACCGAGGTCGTGTATGGCGCACCATAAAACGATCAATAAGACCCGTTGGCTGGCATCGCAGAAAAGGCTGGCTGAGTATTGGCATGGTGACGATGTTCTGGAACAGGAATTGAAGCGCATCCGACGCTTCTATATCCCGTGGCTGGAGGATTATGTCGGCAAACTGTCTGATCCGGTATTTATTCTGGATATCGGGTGCGGGCCGGTTTGTGCTTCGCGTTTCATTGAACGGGGCGAAAAGACGCATCTGGATCCTTTGCTGGATCATTTTCGCCGCGCCTACCCCGGAAAGCTGCCCAAGGGAAAACATCTGGCCATGGCCGCTGAATATATCCCGGCGCCCGATGCCTCGTTCGGTCTCATTCTTTGTATTGATGCACTGGATCATATGATGAATCCAGAGTTGGCCCTGCATGAAATGGAACGTCTGCTAAAACCGGGCGGCGTGTTGATTCTGAGTCTGGTGACATTTCCTACCTTGCTGGTTCGCGTGCGCTATATGCTGGAACGTTTTTTACCCTTGTTCCGCAATGAGGCCAATCCCTATTTCTATACCCGCCAGGGTATCAAAAACACCCTCGCCCGTCACTTCGATGTGACTGAGGAACGGAGAATACCCGAACCACGGCATCCGAATCAAAGGATGTCAGGCAAGGAATATGCCTTCATCTGCTATGCCAAAAACCGGGTCAGATCCTAAACGGAAAAAAGGGGACAGTTTACTTTCTTCCCCGACCTGCCTGTGCGATGCACACAGACAGGCGGAGCCGGGAACCGGAAAAAGTGAAACTGTCCCCTTTTTTCCAGTGCCTGACCCCGTTTTTTGTTCGCACCTTGTCCTGCAAGCCCCCAACTGGTTGGGTGATGTGATCATGGCACAACCGGCCATGCGCTCTGTTGTGGCTGCGCTAAAGCCAACGCAACTCTCATTATGGGGCAGGCCATGGTTGGCTGACCTAATCCCGTTCCTCAATTTGCCGCAGGCGCGATATTCATCCGCCATGCCGAAACACGCGGACATAGCGATCATGTTTCCCAACAGTTTCCGCGCCGCATGGATGGCGTGGCGTGCAGGCAGCAACCGCCGTATCGGCTTTCGCGGCCAATGGCGGCGTCTTCTGCTTACGGATGCGCCTGCACCGCGCGTCAGTCTTCAGACACAGCACCACCGTGATTATTATCTTGATCTCGTGGAACAAATGAGTATGGATATCAGGGAACGGGAAGTCAGGCTGTCCTGCTGCGAAGAAGAAATTCGCGCGGCAGAGAAAAGACTTCTCCGGCAAGGGCTGGACCCGGAATTGCTTGTTGCCATTGCGCCTGGCGCCCAGTTTGGAGGCGCCAAACGTTATCCGGCTGCATCATGGTCTGATGTAGCGCAAGGGCTGTCGCAACAGGGATATCACATTCTTCTGATTGGCACATCCGCCGAGCGCAGTACCGGAGCGCAAATCACGAGCCGATGCGCAGGTCCGGCATGGAATGCAGCCGGTGAAACAACGCTCAGACAGGCTCTGCAACTGCTGGCAGCTAGCCGGATCCTTCTGGGTAACGATTCGGGCCTGATGCATGTAGCGGCGGGTATGGAAAAGCCCGTTGTGGCCATCTTCGGCGCAACCGACCCGGCCCGTACTGCACCCTCCGGTCCTCATGTGCGCTTGTTATATCATCCGGCGGATTGCAGCCCCTGTTTGCAGCGCGAATGCTCAGTTCCGGGGCAACCTTGCATGGGCAATGTATTGCCAGAGGATGTGCGTGACGCCTGCATGAATATGCTATCATGAAAATCCTGGTTGTTAAGCTGTCTGCCTTTGGCGATATCATCCATGCGCTCCCCGCGCTGGATGATTTGCTGGCGCGGCCTGAAGTTGGTGAGGTCCATTGGCTGGTTGATTCGCGATACGCCTTCGTAACCGAAACATTTCCACCCTCAGTGAAGGTCCACCGCATTCATTTGAAGGATTCGCGCCGGTGGTGGCCAATATGGAGAATCATTCAAGCACTCAAAAACGAACGATTTGATGCTGTCCTTGACCTTCAGGGGCTGATCAAGTCTGGAGTGCTGGCACGGCTTATCAGCCGTCATGTGTTTGGCATGGACCCGGAATATGCACGCGAGAAGCCAAACCGGTACTTCGTGCGTCCGGTTCGTTTTCACCCGCATGAAAGGCATGTGGTGCAACAATGCCGCCGCGTTGCCGCAGCGCCATTTTCAGGGGGCTGGAGTCAGGTTCCCGCGCGCCCCATGGCCTATCGCGCACCACATATCTCGCCGACGCCGGAAATGGGGCAAGCTTCTGAAATAATTTTCGAGCGATGGCATCTTGAACCGGCTCGCTATGTCTGGCTGCATCTGGGGGGTGGTTGGGCGACCAAACAATTGCCGTTGAGCACATGGGAGACGGTAGCCAATGGTTTGGTTGACGCGGGGTTGAAACCGGTTCTTGGCTGGGGAAACGAGGATGAGAAAAAAAACGCGGAAGAGATCAGGAACAGGGTGAAGTCGTCATTCATCCCCGGGCGCAAGCTCGGAATAAAGCAACTTTGTGGTGTTTTAGCCGGGGCGAAAGCTGTCGTTGGCGCTGATACGGGCGTGATTCATCTGGCAGCCGCGTTGGGTGCGGTGACGGTCAGTTTTTGGGGGCCTTCCGCCTCCTGGCGTTCAGGCCCGTTGGGTGGCGTCAATCAGCACGTGGAATCCAGTCCGCCCTGTGGTCCTTGCTTTGCGCGTAACTGCAAACAATTTATCTGCATGGATATGATCCGGGGGAACGATATACTGGCGGCCATTGATGGTATATTTTCCTCGCACCGCCAGAACTTCCATGAGTAAGGCCATGGATGGACGCAAAAATAAGGGTATCAGTCTGACCGCTCACCTGCTCATGCTGGCTCTGCTCTGTCTATTTCCTGTTTCTGGTTGGGCGCAGGGCGCAACCGGGGATTGCATGCCATTCGCGGGTGAGCGGATGTCGTTTTCCATCGATTGGGAATTCATCAATGCCGGCATCGCGGATATGCGGGTTGACCATACGGCCGATGGATACCGTATCATCACCCGTTCAAAGAGCAATCGTGTCCTTGATATGTTCCATAAGGTACGGGATATCATCACCTCCGAAGGAATATGCCGCAACGGAAGCATCCAAAGCACGCGGTTTGCTCTTGTTCAGAACGAGGGGCGTTATCATTCAAGGAAGCAGGTCCGCTTCCTGTGGTCGAAGGGCATCGTGACGCACACACAGAATGGGCAAACGGATTTTTACGACGTTTCCGCGGGCCATTTAAATGCCGTGGATGCTTTTTTTGCCGTGCGAACCATGAAGCTGTCACCCGGCGCCATTGTACATGTGCCGCTGTTCGATTCGCGCAAGCAATATCTGCTGGAGGTCGCCGTATTAAAAACAACGGAGCGACTGATGGCCCCCTGGGGAAAACGGGTGGAATGCCTGGTCATCGAACCTCGGTTGGAAACCAGGGGTATTTTTTCCAGCAAGGGCAAGGTCAAGGTATGGTTGACCAATGATGCACGGCATATCCCCCTGAAGATGGTCGCCAGAATCAAGTTTGGCCATATTGTAGCCCGCTTACGGAAATATACTGGCAGCATGTATCACCCATGACTGAACGATTTATTTCCACCTGTCCGGTCGGCTGCGAAGCCGGGGTTCTGTCCACCCCGATTGAACTTCCCGAAGGGCCTCTGAGCCGTTGTGCGCAATGTGGACAACTCATCAGTGCCTGTACGCTTGATCGCTATACGCAGAGCATGCGGGAATTTAATGCTCCGGAAGGCACCATGCTTTCCGGAAAGGATATTGAGCGACAGAAAAAACGTATCGGGCGTATCTTGGCGCGGGGCATACGCCGTCTGCCGTCGCCGGAAAGCACCGTTTCGATGCTGGATGTCGGCTGTTCCAGCGGTTCGGTATTGGCGGTGGGAGACGCTCTTGGCTTGCAGGTTCACGGTGTTGAACCCGCACCCAAGGCAAGCGTAACGGCAAGGAATCTCGGTTTTGAGGTGTTTACCGGATTTCTGCATGAAGCGAAGTTTCAGGAAAATACGTTTGATCTTGTCACATTATTCGAGGTTATTGAGCATTTGCGCCAGCCTCTGGCGCTGGCTCGGGAAATCCACCGTATCCTCAGACCAGGAGGCGTATGGCTCATCGGGACCGGCAATGCCGATTCATGGACGGTTCGTATCATGGGTGCCCGCTGGGAATATTTTAACATTGGCAGGCACGGTGGACATGTCAGTTTTTTCAACCCGCAAAGTATCTCTCTGCTGGCGCGAAGAAGCGGTTTTGAAATAGTCGAAATTACGACCAAACGCGTAAGCATGGCCAATCGTGAGGGTACGCCGCCATGGGCATACAATATGTCCAGGGTGGTAAGGGAACTGTGCGAAATCCCGGCCCGGTTACTGCATAAGGGGCACGATATGCTGGCGGTATTGCGAAAAGTCCACGATGCCTGACGACATCGCCGTTATCGTTTCAACCTATCGTTCACCGGCCATGCTGCGTCTTGTCCTGAATGGTTATCAGCAACAGACGGATCGGAATTTTAAGGTATATATTGCCGATGACGGATCAAGCGATGAAACCAGAGAGATGATTAGGGCGTTCAAGCGTATGTCTTCGCTGCCCGTTGAGCATATCTGGCATAAGGATCGGGGCTTTCGCAAAGCGCGTATTCTCAACAAGACCATTGTTCAGGCGCGGGAGGATTATGCTCTCTTCACCGATGGCGACTGTATTCCCCTGCCCGGCCTTATTGCGGCACATCGTTCAATCGCGCGGCGCCATTGTTTCGTCAGTGGAAGCCGTGTTCTGTTAAGCAAGGGTTTAAGCTGCCGTTTACAGGCTGTGCGGCCCGCGAACATAGGCGCGGAGATGCATTTCACTGCCGCCAGACTCTTGAACTGGCGATGCTCCGGCCAGATCAATCGCTTCTTGCCACTGCTTTTACCCATCCACGCCTCGCAGCCGCACGAAAAACTGGCCGGCATTCGTGGTTGCCATTTAGCCTGCTGGCGAAGTGACCTCGTGACCGTCAATGGTTTTGACGAAACCTACGAAGGCTGGGGACGCGAGGACTCCGATCTGGCTGCCAGGCTGATACATGCCGGTATCCGGCGGATTGATCTGCGTGGCGCTCCGGTGCTGCATTTGTGGCACAAGGAAGAGTCTCGCCATCGCTTGCAGGAAAACGATGATATGCTGCATGAATGTCTGGCCAGCAAAAGGACCAGGGCTCGCTCGGGCCTTGCTGAATTGTCACCTCAATGAACCCCGTTTCAGTATTTATTCCCGTTCTCAACGAGGAGGATAAGATCGCCGATGCGCTGAAAAGCGTCGCATGGGCGGATGAAATTATCGTGGTTGACACCGGTTGTACCGACCGAACCATTGATATTGCGCGAACATACGATTGCCGTATTGAGTGTCTTGGCTTCAAAGGCTTCGGCCATCTGCGCAATGCCTCGGTTTCTTTATGCACGCACGACTGGATATTGAGTATTGATGCTGATGAGCGCGTAACGGACGAATTGCGCGAAGAGATTATCGCCACCTTGAAGAACGGTCCATCGCACGATGCATGGTTCATGCCGCGCCGCAACTACTTCATGGGACGCCGGATCGAACATTGTGGCTGGTATCCGGATTACTGCCAGCCCAAGCTTTTCCGCAAGGGTGCGCTCACCTACCATGATGATATGGTGCATGAAGGCTTCGATATCCACGGCAGCACGGGTTATTTGAAGCATGACGTATTGCATTATTCCTTCCGCGACCTGTCGCAGGTGATTGCCAAAATGAACCATTATTCCACACTGGGCATGCAGAAGATGGAGCAACAGGGACGGGAGGGGTCCATGGCGTCCGCTTTATTGCACGGTGTTGGTGCTTTCCTGCGCATCTACGTGCTCAAACTGGGCTTCCTGGATGGCTGGCCGGGGTTTGTGATTGCGTTGGGGAATTTTGAGGGCACGTTTTACCGTTATGCCAAGCTGACGCTTCGTCGGCATGCGCGAGAGGTGAGAAAGGAATAGTCGAAGGCGTTGTGCCCCCGGTTCCTGGGCTTGGGTTAAGGAGAGACACACCGTGCATGCTGTGTAGGATGCGGCCCTTATTTGCGGGGGCGTAACTCTTGACTAACAGAATCGTAAAAGCTTGATTTTGTTAGTCTCAAATCGTGGGCCGCAAAACGGCGTGAGGCGCTATTCAACACCTCGCCTTAAAACGGTCGTAACTGTTCAGATCGCCCCTGATTTGTTCGAGTTCAAGGAAAAAATGC
>CAZDWG010000008.1:0-17691 GCA_964509005.1 uncultured Zetaproteobacteria bacterium | reverse complement strand
TTGGCAAGTGCCGCAACGCCGGTATGGCCCGTGTGCAAGGGTTCCCTTCGGGCGAGTCGCGCGGCGGCTATCTGCTGCGTTGCACCCTCTTGCAATGGAACTACCATTGCTACGAGAGCGCGCCTTGCATATGACCACCGGGCGACTCGCTGTGACGTGATTTGTGGGTAATGGACAGATCTAGCCTGACAACCATAGCTGCCATTGCCACCCCGGCGGGCAGGGGAGGATTGGGTGTCATCCGCATTTCCGGTCCGAATGCGTATGCTATATCGCAACGCCTGTGTGGCAGGCAGCAATCATGGATACCCCGATACGCCCAATTTGCCCGTTTCCTTGATGCGGATGCTCAAACGCTTGACGAAGGACTGGTGCTCTACTTCGAGGCGCCGAAGTCTTATACAGGTGAAGATGTAATAGAGCTCCAGGCACATGGTTCACCGGTTCTTTTGAATGCGCTTCTTCAACGTACCCTTGCATTGGGTGCCAGGTTAGCGGCTCCGGGCGAATTTACCCGCCGTGCCGTGGAAAACGGCAAAATGAATCTTGAGCAGGCAGAGGCTGTTGCCGCCTGTATCGAGGCCGCCACCCTGCGGGCCGCCCGGCAGGCCGAGCGGCATTTACAGGGAGAATTTGGCCGACGAATCACCTCCCTGATGGACAAGGTGACCGCTTTGCTGGCGCATGTGGAGGCTTGTCTGGATTTTCCGGAAGATGAAATTCCACCCCTGTTACTCGGTGAGTTATACGAACAAATGACCCATGAAGTACTGATGCCCATTGATGAAGGCCTGGCGACGGCCGCGTTTGGGGAACGCCTGTTTCAGGGCGTGACGGTAGCCATTGTTGGTGCACCCAACGTGGGAAAGTCCAGTCTGATGAACCGTCTTTGTGGTCGTAAGCGGGCGATTGTCAGTGATATTCCGGGAACTACGCGCGATACGCTGGAGGCGGATTTTGAAGTGTGCGGTATTCCCGTTCGCCTGGTGGATACGGCGGGCATGCGCAGCAGTGGCGATGCCATTGAACAGGAGGGTGTGCGGCGCGCGAGAAATGCCGCCAGCATGGCCGATATAACCATTTTCGTGGCCGATGCATTTCAGAGAAGAACGTGGAAGACAGAGTGTCGTACGGATATCAGGATCATGAATAAATGTGACCTGATTGATGATGGGTCAGCCATTCCTAACGATTTCATCCACGTTTCAGTACGCAATGGCTCGGGCATGGATACTGTGATCAAGCGGTTGGCGCAGCATCTGGATGCCGTACCAAGTGGAGAAGAAGGGCTTCTGGTTACGCGGGAGCGACACAGGCAATTACTGATGCGGGCACGAAAGCATTTATTGCATGGCCGCTCGCTATTGGGTGGTGTGGCACAACTGGACCTGGTTGCATTTGAATGGCGGCAGCTATGGTCGTCATTGGGGGAGATATTGGGTGTTGGCGATATGGATCAGATTCTGGATCGGATATTTTCCGAGTTCTGTATCGGGAAATAGTGCCTGTCCCGAAGGCTTTGCGGGTGTTTACATTCTTCTTTACCAACACAGACTTAACTTTTAGCTTGGCCCGTTCAGCCCTGCTTAAACGGGCCAAATCAGAATAGAGGAAGAACAGTAGATGCTGCAACGTATTTTTGGCTTTTTTTCGAGAGATATCGCGATTGACCTGGGTACGGCGAATACGCTCATTTATGTTCGCGGTGAAGGTATTGTTCTGGATGAACCCTCAGTGGTTGCCATCCATGAAGGCGACGGGAAACGAAATCGCCGGGTTCTCGCCGTAGGCGGTGATGCCAAACGTATGCTGGGCCGGACGCCCGGATCCATTCGAGCCATTCGCCCGTTGAAGGATGGCGTGATTGCTGATTTTGTCGTGACCGAAGAAATGCTTAAACAGTTTATTCGCAAGGTGCATCAACGCAGTTGGGGGTTGGCGCCGCGTATCGTTATTTGCGTACCCTATGGTTCTACACCGGTGGAGCGTAAGGCCATTCGTGATACGGCACTGACGGCCGGAGCGCGTGAAGTATATCTGATTGAAGAGCCGATGGCGGCGGCTATCGGCGCGGATTTGCCAGTTACCGAAGCCTCGGGCTCCCTGGTGGTGGATATTGGCGGCGGAACCAGTGAAATCGCCGTCATCAGCTACGGCGGTATTGTTTATTCGCGTTCGGTGCGTGTGGGTGGCGACAAAATGGACGAAGCCATCATCAATCATTTGCGCCGTAAATACAGCTTACTCGTGGGCTCCGCGACGGCTGAAAATATCAAGATTGCATTGGGTAGCGCCTATCCGCAGGAACAGCGCCGGGAAATGGATGTTAAAGGCCGGGACCTTATCAATGGCGTACCTAAGAGTTTATCCCTGGACGATTCCGAAATCCTTGAAGCCATCACCGAGCCGATTAATGCTATTATCGAAGGTATCAAAGTCTGTCTGGAGCGCACGCCTCCGGAACTGGCGGCGGATATTGTCGATAAGGGTATTGTGCTGACCGGCGGTGGCGCCCTGCTGGCAGGACTGGATCAGCTTCTGAGGGAAGAGACCTCTCTTCCCGTCACTGTTGCGGAGAATCCGTTGCATTGCGTGGTGTTGGGATGCGGCAGGGTGTTGGATGAACTGGACCGTATGCGGGACGTACTGTTCGAGGAATAATGCGTGCGCTATCGTTTCGTGACCCGGTGGTTGAAAATCCGCTTCTGGGCAGGGATCGTCGCCGGACTCATGCTGTTATTTTTGATCCAGCCATTGCCCATCGGGCAAACAATCGACCTGTTTATGTCCCCTTTGGTCAAAGCGTTGCAAACGCCCGTGCATTGGTGGCAGGGCATCAATCTATGGTTAACCGAACGACAACATCTTCAAGCCGAGAATCTTCATTTGCGGGGAACGATACAGCAGCAAGCAGGTGCTCAACAGGAACTGCGCGCATTGCGCGCCGAAAATTTACGGCTGCGCGCCTTGTTGGGGTTGAAAGCTTTGCCCGGATACCGCTGGCAGGCAGTCAGGGTGTTGGGTCGCAGCCCGGACAAAAAGAGCCAGCGGCTACTACTTCGCTCGCGGAGCACCATCAGCCGGGGGAATGTCGTCGTATCCAGCGAAGGTCTTGTCGGACTGGTTGACAAAGTACAGGGCAAGTATGCCGTCGTGCGTACTATTCTTGATGCCTCCATGGTGGTTCCCGTGACCTTGCCGGGAAGCGGCCTTGCCGCCTTCGTGCGTGGCCAGGGTGAAACACTGCGGGTAAAGTTCATTCCATTCAAACATGCGCCTCCCGAAGCCAGCATCCTTATAACCAGTGGGGCGGGCGGTATTTTTCCGCCAGGCATCGCCGTTGCCCGTATTATACATGTCCATAGAATCGCGGGCAGTATCTTCGCGGATGTGGATGCCCGTCCGGTGGCGCACTGGCGGCGTGATGCCTGGCTTTCCATTGCTTCCCGGCGAGGACCATGATATCTCCTGCCCCTGTTTTTATTTCCGGCCTTGCTTTCACGGGGCTTGGACTGAATCTGGCATCCGGAGGTACTCCCCAGCCCGATTGGGCTTTGGCGCTACTCCTTGCCGCATTGCTGGCCCGACGCCATACGTGGCCATGGGTATTACCAGCAATATTGGTTCATGATCTTGCCTTGTATTGGTCAGTTTGGGGTGTGTTTCCCATGGCTTGTTTGTTTCCATATGCGCTTGCCCGTCTGGATAGTCAGATTGGCGCGGGTTTGTTACAGCGATTGGCATTGATGGTATTGCTCACGCTACCCATGCTTTGGCATGGTGCAGGCACGACGCAATGGCTGTTAACCATCGCCCTTTGCATTCCCGTATGGTACATGCTGGTACATCTCTACGAACACCGGTTTGCTTGATGAAGTCGTTTTTTGGATTTTTTATTTTCGCGCCCATGTATGGGCGCTTTGATGACTTCATGGGAAGTCATCATGCTTAAAGTTCGTAACCGTTTTGAACGACGGTTGCTCTTCCTTCGCGTGATGGGCGTGGTACTGGTCCTGTTGTTGACAGGCCGTCTGATCAATTTGCAATGGCTTCAGTATGAAGGTTTTTTTCTGCAAGCGGAGCAGAACAGGATCAACGTCGTTCCCATTCTTCCCACACGTGGTGAAATTACAGACCGCAATGGTCAGGGATTGGCCGTCAACCGTATTTCCTGGCGGATTACACTGATTCCGGAACGAGCGGCGCATATTGATGCTCTACTGGCGCAATTGCAGCGGAGGCTTCACTGGGGAAGTCATCGGGTTACACGCCTTCGTTCCCGCATCCGTCGGGCACGAGCGGACAGACCGGTTTTGCTAGCTGACAAACTTACCTGGAAAGAAGCCGCGCCGATTGCGGCGCGCTTATATCGGCTTCCCGGCGTGGATGTTCAGGCTGGGACGCATCGCTTTTACCCTTATGGCAACCTTACATCGCATCTGATTGGATATTTGTCACTGGCTGGCCCGCGTGATCTCCGACATGGAATTTTACCCACGGAGAAGGTCGGGAGAAGTGGCATTGAACGTTCGTTTGAAGCACGCTTGCATGGCAGGCCGGGCGCACAATACGAGGAAGTGGATGTGCATGGCAGGCGCGTCAACGTATTTAGGCGGGAACCGCCCGTCATGGGGACTCCGCTGCGCTTGAGCCTGGATGTGAAACTGCAGCAGGCCGCGGCCAAAGCCCTGGGCAAACGTACTGGCGCGGTTGTGGTGCTGGATGTACATTCGGGCGGAGTCCTGGTTTTATTGAGTCAGCCCGGTTTCTCTCCCAACCGCTTTATTACCGGCCTGGAAGTCAAACAGTGGAAAGCATGGGTGGACGATAAACAGCATCCGTTACTCAACCGTGCATTGCAGGCGGCCTACCCCCCTGCCTCTACCTTTAAATTGCTGACCGCCCTTGCCGGACTACAACATCATGCGCCGCTGGCTACGGGCGCAACGCAGTGCCCCGGCTACCTCAAACTGGCCGATCGCACATTACATTGCTGGAAAAAACGAGGGCACGGACATGTGGACTTACACAAAGCGCTGGTACAATCCTGTGACGTTTTTTTTTACAAACTGGGTGATCAGGTGGGTATGAAAGCCATTAGCTCTGAAGCCGAACTATGGGGTTTTGGGCAACGCACGGGTATTCGCTTGCCGGAGTCCAGCGGGGCTATTCCCGGTGCGGTCAGGCGCAGGGGCGGGCGTACGCGCCGATGGTACCGTGGCGAGACCATGATTGCCGCGATTGGCCAGGGCACGGTTGATGTTACACCGTTGCAACTGGCACGTTTCGCCGCCGCCATTGCCAATGGCGGCAAGCTCCTTGTCCCGCATTTGCAGGCCGGTTTGCCACCGGATGTGTCACGCATCATCAAGATCAAACCCCAATATCTGAATATTGTCCGCAAGGCCATGCGCGACGTTGTCGCTGAGAGGCATGGTACGGCGCATAGGTACCTTAGCCGTTCGCCCTGGCAGGTAGCCGGGAAAACCGGCACGGCGCAAGTGATCGCTGAAGCGCGGGGAGGTGTGCATCTGCCTGTCAGAAAACAGCAATATCGATACAGGGACCATGCCTGGTTTATGGGTTTTGCCCCCTATAAACACCCACGTATTGCATTCGCCGTATTCGTTGAACATGGGGGTCATGGCGGCAGTGCCGCCGCACCTGTTGCCGCCGCAATCATACGCGCCATGGCTGCGGCTACGACACATGCCGTAGTCGTAGCGAAGGGGCAAGGATGATCGCTTTTTTCAAGCGCATGGACATCATGCTGCTTTTGTGTTTGCTCAGTCTTGCGGCCCTGGGAATGACCACGCTCTATGCCGCCGTCTATCAGGGCGGCATAGGTCTGTGGCAACGACAGCTTGTTTATTGGCTATTGGGTATGGGGGTATTTTTTACCATCAGTTATATCCCCTTGCGCATGGTTGGGCTCTTTGCCTGGCCTGTTTATGTTTTCACCCTGATTGCTCTGGCCCTGGTACCCCTGCTCGGGGACGTACAGATGGGCGCACGCCGCTGGTTGAACCTTGGTTTCATTTACTTTCAGCCTTCAGAACTCATGAAATGGGCTCTCATGCTTGGTCTGGCCCACTGGTTTTCTTCGCGCACGGCAGCCTCGTTCAAAGACCTCTGCATTGCCCTGGCTTTTACGCTGGCGCCAGCCGCGCTCATCGTGTTTCAGCCCGATCTGGGGACCACGCTGGTACTGCTTTCCGCCGCGGTCATTATGCTGTTTGTCGCCGGGCTTCCCTGGCGCTGGGGTTTTTACGGGTTCGTGGCCATGCTTGCCGCTTTGCCCGTACTTTGGCACAACATGCATGCCTACCAGAAGGAGCGGGTATTAAGCTTTCTCCATCCGGAGGCAGACGCACTGGGTGCTGGCTATCATCTGATTCAGTCCAAGATTGCCATTGGTTCGGGGGGGCTTCTGGGTAAGGGGTTTCTGCATGGTACGCAGGCGCGGCTGCATTTCTTGCCGGAACAGCATACGGATTTTATCTTTGCCGTGCTGGCTGAAGAAGGGGGGTTGATGGTATCCGCGCTGCTGCTCCTGCTTTACGGCATCATGATTTCACGCATACTGACCATTGCCGGCCGCGCATCTACGCGTTTTGGCAGTTTGATTTGTGTTGGCGTGGCGATTATTTTCACGCTCTATGCCTGTATCAATATTGGCATGGTGACAGGTCTTCTGCCGGTGGTCGGCGTACCGTTACCCTTTATCAGCTACGGTGGTTCGGCCCTGATTACCATGCTGGCGGCGTTGGCGCTGGTGATGCGTGTTGCCATCGAATCAAAGGGCCATGTGTATTGGCAGCGACCGGGCAGCCCGTTGGCTTAATCAGGCCAGTACACGCCATAAGGTTGCCACCAGCAATCCGCCTGAAAGCGCGGTAAACAAGATTTTCAGCGATAAGCGAATGGTTCCTTCGGATAGGATGTCATGCAGAGTCGCACCCCAATGCGTAGCACGCGGCAGAATGAGCAATATACCCAGCCACGCACCGCCCAGAAATGAAATCCGATGGTCAAGAACTGTACGCCAGCCCGGTTCCAGCAGCAGATTAATGGTCACTGCCGATGCAGCCATCACCATGCCGCACATGGCGGATGTGCCTACCGCCTGTCGCAGGGGCAATGAACGCCGTAACAGCGGCACCAGCATCGTTCCACCGCCAATGCCAAGCATACCGGAGAGATAGCCGATCGGTCCTGCATACAACCACGGGGGAGAAGCGAGGCCACCGGAACGGAAATCGCGGCCATAGTCCCAGGCAATCCAGCCATCAAGCAGCGCCAAACCCGCCAATACCGCAGATTCGGGAATTTTGAGCGTTAGCCAAAGGCCCAGCGCCGCGCCCAAAATAAGACCGGGAATCAGTTGCCTGAATGCATCCATATCCATGTGCTTCAGGCGCCAGTGTGCCCGTGTGGAAAAAAAACCGGTGAGCACAATCGCGCCCATACTGGCCATGACCGGCGCGGACATGGTCCCCGATCCCTGTGGCATCAGGGCATAGAATACCGGAACATAAATCAGTCCTCCGCCTACGCCCGCCAGTCCGGCCAGGAGTCCGCCCGCCGCGCCGGACAACAGCCCGGCCAGAAGCCCGTAGGCCAGCAGGGATGCGTCAAATTCTATCATGGGCGTACCGTATATGCCTGACCCTTGATTCGAATAGGTTGCTATTCATCATTCCAGATGACGGTTCGGTCCACGACACGGAATCCTGATGTCAGCATACGTTTGAGCGTGGCGGGGTAAAGCGCGTACTCCTCGGTATGAATGCGCTTATGCAGGATTTCTTCGGTATCATCCTCGCGTACGGGCACCGATGCCTGCGCCAGAATCGGGCCGCCATCGAGGACTTCGTCGACCAGGTGTACGGTCACGCCGGTTACCTTTACGCCATATTCCAGGGCGTCGCGTACCGCATGTGCACCGGCGAACGAGGGCAGTAACGCCGGATGGATATTGATGATACGATGACGGAAGCGTGCAATAAACGGGTCGGACAAAATCCGCATATAGCCGGCCAGCACTACCCAGTCACAGTGCGCGCGCTCAATGTGTTCCGCGCAGCCAACGTCAAAAGCGGCGCGATCAGGGTACTCCTTTGGATTTAGACTGCTCACCCGCGGCACATCAGCATCACGGGCGATGGTTAATGCGCCGGCATCCCGTGTATCGGATAACACCAGCCGCACATCCACCGGGCACTCACCGCATGCCGCTGCTCTCAGAATCGCTTGCAAATTGCTGCCTTTGCCTGATGCCATGATGGCAATACGATTTTCACGTGAACGATCCACACTCATGGCTTCCAAACCCCCTGTTCACTGATAATAGCCGTGACATTGGCGTAAGGGGTGACGTCGAAAGCAGGGTTGTTGGCCCTGGACCCCGCCGGGGCAATATGAATGCGGTGCGCATGATTTGCGGCATCCACTCCGTCCATGGTCAATACTTCATCGTCTGTTCGTTCTTCAACGGGAATATCGGCTCCCGCAGCGCACGCGATATCAAATGTGCTGGAAGGCGCTGCCACATAGAAGGGAATCCCATGTTCACGAGCAGCCAAAGAAATCATGTAAGTCCCTATTTTATTAGCGATATCTCCATTATTTGCGATTCGGTCCGCACCGGTCACGATGGCATCTATGTTACCCTGCGCCATCATCCATGCCGCCGCACTGTCCGCCTGAATACGATAATCGACCCCTTCCTGTCCCAATTCCCATGCTGTTAGACGCGCGCCCTGCAACCGTGGCCGTGTTTCATCCACCCATACAAACGGCGATTCTCCGGCACGCGCCAACTGATAAATACCCGCGGTTGCCGTACCCCAGTCCACGGCAGCCAACCAACCTGCATTACAATGCGTAAGAATGCGCCGTTCTCCCACGGCCAGTCGCTCCGCAAGAAGGATGCCCATGCGCTCGTTCGCGGCGACTTCCGCATCCGCGTAGGCCTGGGCCGCAGCCAGCATATCCTTGTCTGATGCCCCTGTTTTTGCGCATGCATCCATGGTATCGCAGGCATGAAACAGATTTACCGCCGTAGGACGGGTGGCGCGAAAGCGTGGTAGCCAGTACGAATCATAACGGGTACGGTCTTTCCGATAGGCCAGCACAAGCCCTAAAGCGGCTGCCGCTCCGATCGTGGGTGCGCCACGCACCTGCATACTTTCAATGGCAACCGCGACATCCTCCGGGTCGTGACTCGTTTTTTGCTCAAAACGGTGCGGCAGCAGGCGCTGTTCAATCCATTGTACGCCGCCCGCATGCCAGGCTACGGCACGAAGAGGCTTGCCATTGATCCTCATTGGCGCAGGCGGGACAAGACACCATCCAGCTCCGCTGGCCGGGTGTAACGAATACGCATTTCTCCCGCGCCACTTTTTTTACAGCGTATTTCGACGGGGAGGCCCAACGTGCGTGTTAATTCATCCTGAAGCGCCGCCACATCGGGATCAATCCGGCGTGCCGGTTCCTCCCGGGATAAAGAATTTGCCGCCTGTTTGGCGTATTGTTCCATTTGGCGGGCGCTCCAGCCATGTAATACGCACTCCACCGCCAGCTTCTCGCTGCGTACGGGAGGGAGCCCCACCAATGGCCGGGCATGGCCCATATCCAGTTCCCGGGCTTCAATCATTTTCTGTACTTTTTCAGGAAGTTGAAGGAGTCGCGTCACATTGCTCACCTGCACGCGGGATATACCAATCCGGTTTGCCACATGTTGTTGCGTACAACCGAATTCATCCATCATCCGCTGATAACCCCGCGCCGACTCAATGGCCGTCAAGTCATCCCGCTGCTCATTCTCGATAATCGCCAATTCCAACGCCTGAAGATCACCCACGTCGCGTACAATAGACGGAATTTCAAGCAGCCCGGCGGCCTGCGCTGCCCGCCACCGCCGTTCACCGGCAATCAGCTCAAAGCCATCGCCCCGTGGGCGCAACAAAATCGGCATGAGTACCCCGTCTTTGCGCACCGATTCGGTCAATGATTTTAATTCTTCATCAGCAAACCGGGTGCGTGGCTGATAACGGTTGGGCTGTATTTTTGAAATTGGAACGATGGATGCCTGTGCCATTAATTCCGTTGCCGATGTATCCGACAGTAATGCCCCAAGACCTTTTCCAAGCCCTCGTTTTTTAATGGGTTTTTCCATTTTTACCTCCTGCTTTTCTGTCGTTGCATGACTTCCTGCGCCAACTGCAGATACGCCTGCGCCCCGCTGGAGCGAATATCGTGATACAAGGCGGGTAAGCCAAAACTTGGCGCTTCGGACAAGCGGACATTGCGCGGGATGACCTGCTCGTAGACCTGAGAACCAAAATAGTTGCGTACTTCCTGTTCAACCTGAACCGCCAAATTGTTGCGGCGATCCACCATGGTCAACAGAATCCCGTCCATGGATAATGTCCGGTTTAATCCGTTGCGTACCCGGCGAATGGTATCCATCAGTTGCGTCAAGCCCTCCATGGCATAAAATTCCGTTTGCAAGGTAATGATCACCCTGTTGGCGGCAGTCAAGGCATTCAGGGTTAACAGATTCAGGGCGGGCGGGCAATCAATCAGCACAAAATCCAAAGGATCACCCGTATATTTTGCAAAGGCACGTTCCAGTACGTGCTCGCGCTGCTTAACATTGACCAACTCAACTTCGGCCCCGGCCAGGTCCATACTCGCGGGCACGATAAACAAACCCTCATGCGCCGTTTTCTTTATAGCCTGATCCAGTGTCGCGCCATTGATTAACACATCGTAGGTGCTCGTTGTGATCGACTGTTTATCTATACCCAGGCCCGTAGTGGCGTTGCCTTGCGGGTCTGCATCCAGCAGCAGGACTTGTTGGTCTAACGCGGCCAGAGATGCGGCCAGATTAATGCTGGTCGTTGTTTTACCTACGCCGCCTTTCTGATTGGCAATGGCAATAATGGGCCCCGGGTATCGATGTTTCACGTGAAACCCTCCGTACGGCGATAGCGCTGAACATGTTGTTTTGCATGACCCAATGTAATTATTTCCATACTTTCAAAATTCCAGCCGGAGACCGCCGTTGCTTGTGTTTCGCAGGATGTTGGTAGTACGGCGACAGACTTCCGAAGCATATGCGGAGCAATCATGCGCAGCAATGCTTCGGGTTGGGCGACAGCCCTGGCTACGCAGGCGTGGGCTTGTACATTTTTTAATACCTTGACGTCACAATCATAAACATCCGTATTCAATGCCAGCATGCGTACAATATGGCGCAGAAATTCTGCCCGTTTTTTGCGCCGCTCAACCAGTACGCCATGCAAGCCCGGCCGCGCCAGAAGGATTGGTATACCGGGAATACCCATACCGCTGCCCACATCCAGCAATATTCCACGTGGTGGCAGCCATTGGCAGAGGGCCAGTGATGGGCCTATAAAGCGTTGCTGGAACACCTCTTCGTTCTTTACCGATGTGAGATTTAGCGCTCTGGAAAATTTAATCGTTTCAGTCACGTAGCGTTGAATATTCTCCCGTACCTGTGCTGTCATATCTGTCGCAAATGTATCATCAGACATGTGATAGCCGCTGGCGTAATGCCGGATAAGCGTGATGCATGACCAAGATTGCGTGGTTGTGTCTGCTGCAAACGTTGACGGCATTCCGTGCTAAGACCGCGGACGGATTGATAGTCAAAGTTTTCCGGAATGCACTGTCCCTCCATGTGGTGAAAGCGTGCGACTTCCTGTTCCTGCTTCTGAAGATAGCCATCATAGTGAATCAATGCCTTCAGGCTGGCCAGATCTCGCTGATCCAGCGCGGGGACTGTGGAAAGCAGTTTGAGCGCGATATCCAGGTTAATATCCTGCCGATGCGTGTAGGCGGCAAATGATAGTGCCTGCTTCGGGACTGTCAGGTGCAGCGCTTCCAGGCGATCATGCCATTCTCGGCCATATCCGATCCGGGTTGCACGCATCTCTCGCTCGGCATCGTCCAGGCGTTGTTGTCGCTGCTCAAAGCGCTGTTTGCGTTCATCGTTGTACAAGCCAAGTCGTAACGCTGTTGGGGCGAGTCGCAAATCGGCATTATCCTCACGTAGCCGCAGGCGAAATTCAGCACGTGATGTAAACATGCGATAGGGCTCCATGATCCCTTTGTTGACCAAATCATCCACCATGACGCCCAGATAGGCTTCGGCGCGTTTTGGAACCCAGTCCTCGATTCCCAGAGCCAATGCGGCTGCATTGATTCCGGCAAGAAGCCCTTGTGCGGCAGCTTCTTCATAACCTGTGGTGCCGTTGATCTGGCCGGCATGAAAGAGACCTGTAATGCGCTTGCACTCAAGTGTGCTTTTGAGTTCGGTGGGGTCAACATAATCGTACTCAATGGCATAGCCAGGGCGAATAATAATGGCATGTTCCAGTCCGGGAATGGCACGAACGAATGCCCACTGGACATCAATGGGCAGCGATGTGGATATGCCGTTAGGATATATTTCCTCATGATTCCGGCCCTCAGGCTCCAGGAAAATCTGATGGCTGCTCTTGTCGGCAAAACGGACCACTTTGTCCTCAATGCTGGGGCAATAGCGCGGGCCGACACCCTGAATGGCGCCCGAATACATCGGAGATCGGTGTAAATGCTCGCGAATGATGGTGTGCGCGCGCTCCGAGGTACGGGTGATATGGCAAGGCATCTGATCTTCCGGCAGATACTTGTGCAAGGCTGAGAATGGCAGAACATCGGTATCCCCGTGCTGTATCTCCAGTGCATCGTAGCTGATACTTCGGGCATCAAGCCGTGGCGGCGTGCCCGTCTTCAGTCGGCCCAGCCTGAGCTCTTGCCGGTATAACTCATCCGTTAGTCCTTGCACCGGCGCATCGCCAGCGCGTCCGGCGGGAATTCGTTTTTCCCCTATATGAATCAGCCCGCCCAGGAATGTTCCGGTAGTCAGAATAACCGCGCTGGCATGGTGTGCAACACCAAGGTCATCAATCGCCCCTATGATACGATGACGGTCAAACAACAACTCGCTGACTGTTCCCTGATGCAGGGATACATTGGGATGTAACGCCAGGGCATGACGCATAGCCATGTGGTATAGATGGCGGTCGCATTGAGCGCGCGTAGCTCGTACCGCTGGACCCTTCCCCCGGTTTAGCAAACGGTATTGCAAGGCGGCCTGGTCTGCCACCATGCCCATGGCGCCACCCATGGCATCCACTTCACACACCAGATGGCTCTTTCCCACACCGCCTATCGCCGGGTTGCAAGACATTTTGGCAATGGTATCAAGGTTTTGTGTAATCAGGCGCACGCGCGCACCACGTTTGGCTGCTGCCATGGCGGCTTCACACCCCGCATGCCCGGCGCCGACCACCAGGACATCGACCCGTCCATCAGGATGTTTCACGTGGAACAGATTGCTGCTTACATGCTCATTCATGGGGTGGGGAAGGTTAAGGGTGTGTCTGGCACAAATCCAGTCTGTATTTTTCGGTGAAAGGCGCTGGTTTGGGACGGTGGGGAAGCCCTGCAAAAAATAAAGAAAGGAGGCCGAAGCCCCTTTCTTTATTTTGTCGTATTATCGTACGTTCATCGGAACTCTTCATGAAGAGTTCCGATAGAGAATCAGGATTTCCGTTTTTTCTCCAGCAACTCATGGATGATAGGTGTCAATATCAATTCCATAGCCAACTCCATCTTCGCCGCCGGAATAACAAGGGTGTTACGGCGAGACATGAACGAGTCTTTCAGCATGGCGATCAGCCATGGAAAATCGATTCCCCATTTTTGCGGAGTACGGATACGAATGACGATCACGCTTTCATCCGGCGTTGGTACATCGCGTGCGATAAAGGGATTGGATGTGTCTACCAGGGGTACGCGCTGGAAATTGATGTCCGTGTGCGTGAATTGAGGTGTAATAAAGTGAATATAGTCATGCATACGCTGGAGGATGTTATTCACCACTGCTTCTTCTGAATAACCGCGCATCTTGGTGTCGCGGTGAATCTTCTGAATCCACTCCAGATTTACGACCGGGACAACGCCCATCATCAAATCGACATAGGGGCGCACTTCTTCAACGCCGCCGTGCAAACCTTCATAGAACAGCAGGTCCGAGCCTTCGCCGATTTCACGCCATGCGGTAAATCGCCCTGCTTCGACATTGTAAATTTTGGCTTCTTCATCGTCATGCACATAGGTGCGCGCCAAACCACGCCCCGTTTTACGATATGAATCAAACAGATCGGCTATTTTATCAAATAAATTAGCCTCATCAGAAAAGTGGCTTAAGCGTTTTCCCGCAGCTTCAAATTCCTTCGCCTTCTCGCGAAATTCATAACGGTCGAATTTGTGAAAGCAATCGCCTTCTACAATCGCGGATGTGACATGCTCACGCCTGAAGATGTGCTCGAGCGCCATTTTGGCCGTGCTGGTACCGGCGCCGGAAGAACCCGTTACGGAAATGACTGGATATTTTACGGACATGAAACTCCCCCAATAAATGTAATTAAATCAATTAGTTATGGGTGTTCTGGCTTGTTTATTCCACACCCCGAACCCATGACCTTGTCGATGCGAACGTGCATTATGGCGTAGAATGTCCTCCGGGTCCAACGACTAATTCATTCTTCCTTCCGGGGAAGGTATGATTCGGTTAGGATTCGGCGCTTCCTTGAAGGAGGTGATGACTGTATGGACGCGCGGATATTGGATGAAGGGTTAACCTTTGACGATGTATTGTTGGTGCCTCAGGCCAGTCATGTCGTGCCTCGCGCCGTGGATACTTCCTCACAATTTACAAGAAGGATTCGTCTCAACATCCCTGTTTTATCGGCGGCGATGGATACGGTAACGGAATCGGGGACCACCATCGCGCTGGCGCAGGAGGGTGGCATTGGTGTTATCCATAAAAATCTGGCCCCGGAAATTCAAGCGGCGGAAGTCCGCAAGGTCAAACGGTTCGAGGCCGGTGTCGTACAGGAGCCACTGACTGTAACACCGGATATGAAGCTGTCCGAGGTGCGGGAACTTTGCGCGATTCATGGCTTTTCCGGGTTCCCCGTACTCAATAATGATGGTGGCTTATGTGGTATCATTACCAACCGCGATACCCGCTTTGAGAATAAGCTGAGCAAACGGGTTGATGAAGTGATGACGCCGCGCGACAGGCTGGTGACGGTCAAGCCCGGCACGGATTTGGAACATTGCAAGCAGTTATTCCGCAAACACCGTATTGAAAAACTACCCGTTGTGGACGATGGAGGGCATCTGCACGGCATGATTACCGTGCGCGATATTGAAAAGGCGAAAGCATTTCCCAATGCCGTACGTGATGGTTTGGGCCGCCTGTTGGCGGCTGCCGCGATTGGCGTAGGTGACAAGGAGCTGGTGCGTTTTGAGGCGTTGCTTGCGGCTGGCGTGGATGCTGTTGTGGTGGATACGGCACATGGTCATTCACGAGGTGTGATTGAGCAGGTGCGCGAGATCAAACGGCAACATGGCGATGCTATCCAGGTCGTAGGTGGCAATATTGCTACGCCGGAAGCCGTACGCGATCTGGCTGATGCCGGCGTGGATGCCGTAAAGGTAGGGATCGGGCCCGGTTCGATTTGTACCACACGCGTGGTGGCGGGGGTAGGCGTGCCGCAATTGACGGCCATCATGCAATGCGCGGTAGCCGGGCGTGATGTCGGCGTGCCGGTGATCGCTGATGGTGGTATCAAGTTTTCCGGAGACTTTGCCAAGGCGGTAGCGGCGGGTGCTGCCACTTGCATGTTTGGCGCCATGTTCGCGGGCACGGACGAGGCGCCGGGAGAGAAGATTTTATATCAGGGGCGCACCTTTAAAGCCTATCGTGGCATGGGTTCAATTGGCGCCATGCAACAGGGGAGCAAGGATCGCTATTTCCAGAATGATGTGGACGACGCGATGAAACTGGTGCCGGAAGGTATTGAAGGGCGAGTGGCATACAAGGGGCCCGTTGGCGATATCCTGCATCAACTGGTCGGCGGTTTGCGTGCGGCGATGGGCTATACCGGGGCCGCAACGATGGATGACATGTACAAGCGTGCTAAATTCGTGCGTATTACCGGTGCGGGTTTGCGTGAATCGCATGTACATGATGTCACGATTACCGAAGAAGCACCGAATTACCGTTCGGATTCCTGATTTGCATGATATAAACATGCAGGTGAATAACAGGGAAAAAATCCTGATTCTGGATTTCGGCTCACAATATACGCAGTTGATCGCCCGTCGCGTACGCGAAGCCGGGGTCTACAGCGAATTGCATCCCTTCGATATGCCTGCGGACGAAGTGCGCGCCTTTGCTCCGGCCGGTATCATTCTGTCCGGCGGACCCAATTCAGTGTACGAAGACGAAACGCCGCAAGCCCCCGGGATCGTATTCGATCTGGGCGTACCGGTGCTGGGCATCTGTTATGGCATGCAAACCATGGCCGTGCAATTGGGGGGGACCGTTGACACCGGGGCCGTGCGTGAGTTTGGCCACGCCCGGGTGCGGACCTGCGGTGATTCGCCACTGTTACGCGGCATTGAGGATGAGCGGGGTGATGATCTCGATGTCTGGATGAGCCACGGCGACAAGGTGCTTGGTTTGCCGCGAGGCTTTCGCATCATTTGCGGCAATGATGCGGCGCCCATCGCCGGTATGGCGGATGAGTCACGCCATTTCTATGGCCTGCAATTCCACCCCGAGGTGACGCACACCCCTCGGGGAAAGGCGATTTTGAGTCGTTTCGTACATGAGATTTGTGCTTGCTCCCGTGCATGGACGATGCCGAATCACATAGAGGAGGCTATTCGGCATATTCGCAAACAGGTGGGCGACGAAGAGGTGATCCTAGGGCTGTCTGGCGGAGTCGATTCATCGGTCGCGGCGGCACTGTTGCACCGTGCGATTGGCGATCGACTGACTTGCGTCTTTGTTGATAATGGCCTGCTGCGTTTGCATGAGGCGGAGCAGGTGATGGCGGCCTTTGCTAACCATCTGGGGGTGAAGGTGGAGCATGTCGATGCCAGCGAGATTTTCCTGAAACATCTAACCGGCGTTGCCGACCCGGAGGAGAAGCGAAAGATTATCGGCCGTGAATTTGTTGAAGTGTTTCAGCGCGAAGCGGCCAGGATACCCAATGCCAAATGGCTGGCACAGGGGACGATTTATCCCGACGTTATCGAATCAGCCGGTGCGAAGACAAAAAAGGCGCACACGATCAAGAGTCACCATAATGTTGGTGGCCTGCCGGAATCTCTGCACCTGAAGTTGCTTGAGCCGCTACGTGATCTGTTCAAGGATGAGGTGCGTGAGCTGGGTGTGGCGCTTGGCCTGCCACGCGACATGGTTTACCGGCACCCCTTTCCGGGTCCAGGACTGGGCGTGCGCATACTGGGTGAGGTCAAGAAGGAATATGTAGACCTGTTGCGCCGGGCCGATGCCATTTTTATTGAGGCATTGCATGCCTCGGGCTGGTACGACAAGACCAGCCAGGCATTTGCGGTATTTCTGCCGGTGAAGTCGGTTGGCGTGATGGGCGATGGCCGTACCTACGAATGGGTCGTTGCACTGCGGGCCGTGCAGACGCAGGATTTTATGACCGCACGCTGGGCGGAGTTACCGCATGCCCTGCTGGCCAAGGTATCCAGCCGCATCATCAATGAGGTGCGTGGTATTAACCG
>CAZDWG010000007.1:0-19257 GCA_964509005.1 uncultured Zetaproteobacteria bacterium | reverse complement strand
GTGATGCGATTGAACAAAATATTCGATGTAGTTGTCTCTACATCGAATATTTTGTGATTGAGCAGCGCGTCAAGATGGTACATAGGCTGGATGGAGAAATGGCCATGTTATTTATTTACAGATCCTATGGCGAGCAGAGTTTTTACGGAGGCTTCATTGATGAGTACGCAAGCCAAATGGAAACCGGGCAAAAAGGACGCCATTTTTCTGGCCGTGGTCGCGGGCGTGATTATATTGCTCGTGCTGGGTGGCGGTAAACGCACCACCAAGCCAACGCCCAATGATGCAGTGCATACACATGCCGTTACCCGCCAGGCCTGTATGAAATGCCATGGGCCAAAGGGCGTCCGTCCGCGGCCTGCCATCAATCATGCCAAAGGTGATCAGTGCTTTTTATGCCACACGCAGCCCAAAGATTGGGTGGGAGCAAAACGACAATGAAAACGATTGGCATCAGCATCAAACCGGGACAGGAGCGAGCGCGGGAACTGGGTGTCGAATTGTGCGACTGGCTCGAACGACGCGGCAAACTCGTGTTGCTTGATGAGAGGTTAGCCAATATCCGCAACGAGGTTTGCGTATCACTGGATGAGATGGCAAGGCGCGCCGATCTGATGGTGATATTGGGCGGAGACGGCACGCTTTTGCATGTGAGCCGACGTTTCGTTGGAACGGACATTCCTATTCTGGGTATCAACCTGGGACATCTGGGTTTTCTCACTGGCGTGTCGGCGGATGCCATGTTCAACGCAGTGGATACGGTTTTGAACGGCGGCGGCCAGATCGTCCATTATTTCAGCCTGCATGCGGAGGGTTGGCGCGACGGGGCGCCGCTGGGCGGAGGGGTTGCTCTGAATGACGTGGTGCTGCAACGTAACCGGCATCCGCGCATGATTGAATATGAAATGAAGGTTGCGGGCGAGTTTGTGTTTCGCGTCCGCGCCGATGGCCTGGTGCTGGCAACGCCGGCAGGCTCTACCGCTTATGCCTTGTCCGCGGGTAGCGCCATCGTGCATCCGGCACTGAACGCCATTTCCGTGGCGCCTGTTTGTCCGCACACACTTTCCAATCGTCCTATTGTCGTATCGGCTGAAAGCCTCATCGAATTGAAGCTGACGGAAGTGCCCGCGCCTGCCGCGCTCAATCTGGATGGTCAGATGTGCTTCGAATTACTGGAAGGTGATACGATTCGCGTGAGAAAAGGGAAAACGGTGTCGCTGGCCTACCTTCCCGGTCGCAGTTACTACGAAGTGCTGCGTAATAAACTGCACTGGTCGGGACGTCATGATGGTGATGGGGCTTCATGCTGACCGAACTTCATGTTCGTGAGTTTGCCCTGATTGAAGATGTTCGACTGGAATTATCCCGTGGCATGACTGTTTTTTCTGGAGAGACCGGTGCGGGAAAATCCATGCTGGTGGATGCATTGGGCGCGGTCTTTGGCGCGCGTGCCAGCAGTGATTGGGTGCGCCATGGCGCGGATCGGGCGGAAATTGTTGCGGTCATCGAAGCTGTAAGTGAGACCGTGCAACAGTTGCTGCGCGGTCACGATCTGGATGCCGGGGATGACGTCATGCTGCGCCGGATCATTCGTGCCGACGGGAGTTCGCGTGCATACGTCAATGGTTCGCCCGCGCCCGCAAAATTGCTGCAACACATCGGCCAGGCATGTCTGGACATGCACGGACAGCACGAACACCAATCCCTGCTACGCGCTGATTTTCAGCGGCAACTGCTCGACGCGCATGTCCAGAAGGAAACAATCGAGGCGGCGGACGTCGCCTTTCGTCAATGGAAAAGTGAGCGGGATACGCAGGATCGGTTATTGGCCGAACGAGATCATGGCATGCGTGAAGAGGCTTGGGTGCGCGCTGAGCTTGGGCGGCTACAAGCACTGGAATTGTATGCGGGGCGGGTGGATGAGCTTCAAGCTCAAGTCGAATCAGGCCGCCACTTTTCCCGGATTCAGCAGGCGCTCAATGTTGCGCTGGCCGCTCTCGAAGATGATGACAACAATATTCGCACCCGCCTGGCCGATTGTGCGCGTAGTCTGGAAACCGTAGCGGCATTCAGGCAAGAGATCAGGGATAGCCTGAGCTTGCTGGAACAGGTGGATGCGCTGTTGGGTGAGGCCGGACCGGGTTTGCGTGCGCTACTGGATGAATCATTGGATCCTCAAGCCCTGGAAGACGCGGAATCCCGTCTGCTGGATATCCATGAAGCCATGCGTCGGCATGGGGTGGACGAGGCTGGTTTGATAACGTTGTCGAGGGAGATGGAAGACAGGATTGCTCGTATGGAGACCGGCGCATGGGATGAAGCAGAGCAACGCCAGCGCGTGCATGCCGCCAGAAAGGAATTCCTGGCTACGGCTGAAAGGTTGTCCGCGGCCCGAACCAGAGCGGGAAGGGACTTATGCAAGCGGTTACGCCCATTTCTCGACCGGCTGGCATTGGCGGGCATGCAAATGCGGATCGGTGTAGAATCGCGGGCGGAAGACGAATCGGCATGGAGTAGTCTCGGATACGATCATGTGGTGTTTATGGCCGCATCGAACCCTGGAGAGCCGTTCCGCGAATTGGCCACTGTCGCGTCCGGTGGCGAAATGTCCCGCCTTGTTCTGGCGCTTAAAGGATGCGGCGCCATGTCTTCGGCGCCGCGCATTGCCGTGTTCGATGAAGTGGATGCGGGCATCGGCGGTGAAACGGCCTGGTGCGTAGGTGAATTGCTCGCGGCCATGGGTCGTGGCCGGCAGGTATTGGCGATTTCACATTTGCCGCAGGTGGCGGCCTGCGCCCGGCAGCAGGTACATATCTTCAAACAACAGAAGGAAAATCGCACCATTAGTCGCTTAAAGACGTTAAATGACGATGAACGGCAGGAAGAACTGGCGCGCATGCTGGGTGGCGCCAATGCCAAAAGTCGCGAACATGCGCGAGAAATGCTGGCGCGCGGTGCGGCAGCGTTGACGAATAGTCCGGATTAACGCTGCCTGATGTCACACCATATCCGGGTGCGCATGGCCGAAGTGGGTGATGTAGATGCGATGGCTACGCTGTTGGCGCCCCTCGCCGGGCAGGGCATCATTTTACCACGTTCACGAGATGAAATTTTTCAGCATTTACAGGAATTTATAGTTGCGATTTTTGATGGGGAACTGGTTGGAACAAGTGCGATGCACATTTATGGCTCCAATCTGGCCGAGGTGCGTTCACTGGCCGTATGCAACAGCATGCAAGGTCGGGGCATCGGGCGTTTGCTGCTGGAGGCATGTGAAAAATGGGGCGTGGGTTTGGGCGTGGCCTGTATCTTCGCGCTGACGTATGTGCCGGATTTCTTTTTACGTTCCGGCTATGATCGGGTTCTCAAGGAAGGGTTGCCGCACAAGATTTGGACCGTGTGCGTGCACTGTTCGAAGTTTGCCGATTGCGATGAAATAGCCGTACAAAAACGCTTAAGCGATGCGCCGATAAAACCGATGCGGGTGATGCCGATAATGGAGATAGATCAACCGTGATGACTTCTTACAGAACTAGTTTTTCAGCCATGAATCCAGTTCTTTTTTGCGTTCCAGGGCATAAAGCTCATCACATCCCCCCACATGACGATTATTGATAAATATCTGGGGAACGGTGCGGACGCCGCCGCTTCGCCTGAGCATTTCGTCGCGCCGTTCCGGCTCGGCCTGCACGTTATATTCAACGAACGGCAGCCCTTTTTTCTTCAGTAACATTTTGGCCCGTATGCAATATGGACAAAAATTACCTGAATACACCTCAATCGTTGTCATGTTTTTTTCTGCTCCTTTATCAAACGATGCGCGCCAGTGAAAATACATGTACGGGATATCCCGCGGATTTTAATGCGCGGCAAGCATAGTGCAACGTTGCTCCGGTGGTGCGGATGTCATCCACAACCCACAATCGCTTCCCCTCGTCTAAATGCAGATGGTCCAAGTGGTCGCTGTTCACCCAGAATGCCTTACGCAGGTTATTCCACCGTTGCGTGCGGGACAGGGAGGATTGCCGTTGTTGCGTTCCCGAACGCCGTAACACGTTGAAATCCATTTGACTGCCGGTCACGTTACAAATGGCCTTACACAGGTCCGCGGCATGGTGGCGGCCTGCCTTTCGCATACGGGAGAGAGGCATGGGGACGGGCAGCAGCGTATCTTCCGGCAGGAAAGTAGCCGCAAGCCTTGTTTCAGCCGCACCCATCAACCATTGCAGCCCCGCATCATCCCCTTGCAGTTTCCACGCCAGAATAGATGCGCGCACGGGCCCAGCATAAGTATACAGGCTTTCCGTATGAACTTGTGGCGGCGGTTTTCGCAAGCAACGGCCACAGGGTCCCGGAGCAATATCCGCGGGCATGACGATTCCGCACAGATGACAAGTTTCTTGTGGCCAAATGCGCATCGCATCGGCACACGCCGTACAACAGCTATGGTGCGCGACCACCGGTTTGTGGCAAAAAATGCAAACAGGCGGAAACAGAACATTCCGCAAGCTAGATATGAAGGTTGACAGTGATGGCATGGTATCCAGCATGCCTGGTATGTCCGACAGTCGCAATTGGTTTTTCCCCGTGGCTCCATCGCGTCGACGCACTTTTTTATGTAGCCGAAGGTCAGGCATCCGGATGATGGTGGATGGCGAAAAGCTGCTTAATTTTTCCTCCAACGATTACCTGGGCTTGAGTTTCCACCCTGAAGTTCAACATGCGGCCATCAGGGCCATCCGAAATCATGGTTTCGGCAGTGGCGCTTCGCGCCTGGTGAGCGGTGATGATCCCGCCCTGCACGATCTGGAGGATGCGCTGGCGCGCTGGAAGGGGTATGAGGCCGCTCTGGTGGTTGGTTCAGGGATGCTGGCCAATATCGGATTGCTGGATGCGCTATCGGAGCGCGGAACGCATCTGTTCTGCGATAAACTCAATCATGCTTCGCTGGTGGATGGCGCGCGCCTCTGTCGCGGCGCGGTCCATCGCTATGCTCACCTTGATATGATCGGACTGGAGCGCTTGCTTGAACAACATCATGCGCCGCGACGCATCATGGTCAGCGATGGCGTGTTCAGCATGGATGGGGACTGCGCGGATATTTGCGTCCTGATACAATTGGCGGAAACCCATGATGCGCTTGTCGTGCTGGATGACGCGCATGGCCTGGGCACACTGGGTCCGGACGGGCGCGGGCTTGCCGCGGAAGCAGGGGTACAGGGCCATGCACGCCTGATAGAGACCGGAACCTGCGGTAAGGCGCTGGGTGCTTATGGTGCATTTATTTTGGGATCAATGGAGATGATTGAAGGGCTGCGCCAACGTCTGCGTACCATGATTTATTCCACCGCCCTGCCTCCCAGTGCTCCGGCTGCGGCATTGGCGGCACTGAAGGTGATGCGGGAGGAAAACCTGCCTCGTCGTTTGCAGGGTAAGCTGCAATGTTTCCTGCAACTGGCGCGACAGGAGGAGTTGCCTCTTATGGTGTCCCGCACACCTGTCCAGCCGCTTGTTCTGGGATCGGACAAAGCCGTATTGCGGGCATCATCCAGGCTGCGCGGGCAAGGTTTTTTTGTATCCGCTATTCGCCCGCCGACCGTACCGGAGGGCACGGCCCGCTTACGCATCACCCTGTCGGCGGCACATAAGAATGAGGACATTGAGCGTCTGGTCGAAGCCCTTGCCATAGTGGTAAAAACATGAGTCCAACACTGGTTTTTTTGCCTGGGTGGGGGCAGTCCAGCCAAGTCTGGCATGGCCAGAACGCATATTTTTCAAAGAACTGGCCGGTACGGTGCATTGATCTTCCCGGTCACGGCGGCACACCGAATGCTCCCGCCGAATATTGGCTCGATACATTGCATGACGCACTGCCGGATCAACCCTGCATTCTTGTCGGTTGGTCGCTGGGCGGCATGCTGGCCATGCAACTGGCGCACCATAGCCCAGAAAAACTGGCCGGAATCGTGCTGCTTTCCTCCACCCCTTGTTTTCGCGCAAAAACGGACTGGCCGCAGGGGTGCTCTGATCGCCAGTTTTATGCATTTAAGCAAATGCTGAAAAACGACCCCAACAAACTGTCCGGACAATTCTTCATGTTCATGCTGCATGGCGATGCATTACCGCGCAGTCGCCTCAACACCATTGCAAAACAGACGATGGATCATAAACATCCACCTTTGCCGGAAGCCTTGCGCACCGGTTTGAAATTGCTGGATACGCTGGATTTGCGCGATCAACTGACGGATATTTCGATTCCGTCGCTGGTCATGCACGGTATCCATGATGCCATTATTCCGGTGGGTGCCGGCCAATATCTGGCCGAGCATATTCCCGATGCAAGCCTGGACATCATGCAATGCGGGCATGCACCCCATTTGACGCAGAATAAAATATTTAACGAACATCTGGAGCAATGGTGCGGCAGTATTTATGAATAGTACAGGTGAACATCACATAAATTCATACCGGGTAGGTCAGCGATTCTCGCAAGCCGTGGATACCTATGATACGCATGCGGTGTTACAACGCGAGGTGGCGGAACGGCTTATCGCGCATACCGAATTCACCTGCCTGAAACCGGCGCGCATTCTCGACATCGGCTGTGGTACGGGGTATTTCACTGGCTTGTTGCGAACCCGTTTCAAACAGGCCTACATTGTGGCATTGGATATAGCCAGTGCTATGACCCAAGCGGCGAAAAAGAAACATACTCGCCGCTTGCCGTGGCAGGCTAAAATGCAGTTTGCTACGGCGGATGCCTTATCGCTCCCCTTTCCTGATGCCGCATTCGATCTGGTGTGTTCCAACCTGACCCTGCAATGGGTTGTGCAACCCCGGCAAATGCTGGCTGAAATGCGCCGTGTATTGGCCCCGGGCGGGTTCATGCTGTTATCCACGTTTGGCCGCCGCACGCTCTCCGAATTGCGGCAATCGCTGGCATCCATTAAACATGAACATGCGGGACTGGTGCTTCCCTTTCCGGATGTCACCGGCCTGGGCAACTGCCTGATGGAATTGCCGGTAGAACTGCCGGTAACGGACACGGATTTATTCACACTGACGTACCCGGGCGTCATGGCGTTGGTGCGTGAACTCAAGGCACTGGGCGCATCCGCCAGCGCCATTTCCAACCGGCCCGGCGGCCTGTATGGCCGCAGTCTGTTGCGCCAGCTGGACATGGCATATAACACCGCGCATCAAATGCAGGATGGCCGTATTCGTGCCACCTTCGAGATCTTGTATGCGCAGGCATGGTATGCCAAAGCGCCACATGCCTATGACAATATCATTCCCATTGAGGTTGAGCGTGGGAATTAGCATTTTCATTACCGCAAGCGATACGGATGCGGGCAAGACCTTTGTTACGGCAACACTGGTACGCGCGCTGGCGGCAACGGAACTGAAAAC
The DNA here is from genome assembly GCA_964509005.1 of uncultured Zetaproteobacteria bacterium. Taxonomy (GTDB): domain Bacteria; phylum Pseudomonadota; class Zetaproteobacteria; order Mariprofundales; family Mariprofundaceae; genus JAUZQZ01. The sequence continues at coordinate 11,847 of CAZDWG010000007.1, read as the reverse complement.
ATGCGCCCTGAAGCCGGTGTGTTGTGGCCGTGGTCCAAGGCAAATGAACCCGGATATAAAAGCGCTACTGCGGGCGCAGAAGATGCCGGATACGCAAATCAATACCATCAACCTCTATGATTTTACCGCATCCGCCGCACCCGACCAGGCGGCATCGGAACAGGGGTTGCGCATTGAGCCGGAAAAGCTGGTGCGGTGGTGCGCCGCCAGGATGCTGGAGCATGACATCACTCTGATCGAAGGGGTGGGCGGCCTGATGGTTCCGTTAGCGGAAAACTTCATGGTCAGCGACTGGTTGGCGGCCATGCCGGATTGCATGGTTGTGTTGGTCGTACGCGCAAGGCTTGGTGGTATTAATCACGCATTACTCACCCTGAAACATTTGCAACATATGGGACGCGATCCGGCATGGATTATCATCAATGACGCCGATCATACCGATGGCGATCTGCTGCGGCATCATGCCGAAGCACTGGCATCGCACTTGAAATCCGGCGCGCACTTGTTGAATCTACAGCATCAGCCGGACATAGCATCCACCGCCGCTGCCCCGTCGCAGCTTCAGGCGCTGGTCACTGGTATTATACGATTAACACACCGTGAAAAACGGTAAATAGTCAGAAAGAAAAGATCGCATCTATACCGCCTGGGAATGACTTCCGGATTGAAATCATTTTTTCAAAAACTGTGATCCAGGTCACAGTTTAACAATAGAACATCCCCTAGCATTCTATTCAGAGCAGAAGGGGGGTGTAGTAATGACGAGCGCAAGCGTAAATACCAACCTCAATGGGGCAGGAAATATCTCCGGCAGTCTGACGTATCTGTCCATCGTTTCAGGCGCCATAGTTTTTCTAATGCTTATTATTATCATCGCTGTGTGAAGATTTTAACCTCACACAGTTTGGCATGGTTCACACACGATCCAATCCCTTCAACGGGTTCCTTTTCTCGCAGCCTCCGAATGCCAGCAGCAAAGCCATCATGGGCGGCGCGGAATTGATGCGTCCTTCATATACCCACTGCATTGCCTGTTCCCGGTCTACCCACAGGGTGCGAATATCCTCGTGTTCCTCATCCAGCCCGCCACCACGACCGCAGGGTTTATCCGCATCCACTTCACCCATATACAGATAAATACGTTCGGATGAACCGCCGGGCGTGGCATAATAGTTGCCCAGGGGTTGAAGCGTTTCCGGTGCGTAGCCTGCTTCTTCAACACATTCACGCCGGGCGCATGTTTCGGGTGTTTCGCCTTCGTCCACCATGCCAGCTACAATCTCAATCAGCCACGCATCCTGCTCCCCCGCATCACGGCGTACGGCCGGGCCAATGCGGAATTGCTCAATGAACAACACGGCATCCCTGGCCGGGTCATAAAGAAGTACGGCTACGGCATCTCCGCGTTCTAAATGCTCACGCACGATGGTCTGACTACCGCCATCAAAACGGTCATGTTCCACCGTGAAGGCGTCCAACCGGAAAAAACCGTTGTACAGTGAACGCTTGTCAATCAATTCGTAATGCATATGTGATCCTCCGGGCATGATACTTTATCGGGGATAATTGGATAACGCCTCGCTTGCATCAAAAAAACACCCCGCCGGATGACGACATCGGGCGGGGCGCTAAAATCAGGCTTGCTTACGCAAACAATGATTTAGTCAGGCATAACATTCTGTGCCTGCGGTCCTTTCTGACCCTGTTCAATATCGAATGACACCTTCTGACCTTCGGCCAGGCTTTTAAAGCCGTCACCCTGAATGGAGGAGAAATGTACGAATACGTCGTCACTTCCGTCATCCGGAGCAATAAAGCCGAAGCCCTTGGAGTCGTTGAACCATTTTACTGTACCTGTAGCCATAATAAAGAATACCTCTAACCTATTGATAAAATATTATTGCATGCATGGTATGAAAGGATGTTCGCAGGGAGAATTTTTCCGAGATAATCATGACATAAAAAGTATGCAACGACGCGAACTGTAGGGGATGCATGGCGAAAAAGTCAACCCCCGTTTATCCCGCCTGTCGAACGGGACAGATTTGGCCTCTCACCCAATAGTCGGGCCGCAAGAAGAAATACGAGTGCCCCGCCGCAGACTGATATGCTTAACCACGCGATCTGCAAGGTTTTTCCATGTTCCGGGGAATGTTCCGGGAATGGCCAGAAATGATCCAGCGACAATAAAAAAAGAAGCATGGGTGCGCAGGCGGCGAAGGCGCGCCCCATTCTTTTGCAGCTTGCGCGATCGAGCAGGTGCGGATACTTTTTTCTCAGATGTGTCAACAACAGGGTGGCATTGACGAATGAGGCCAGCGATGTGGCCAGCGCAAGCCCGATATAGCCCAGCGGCCGCATCAGCAATACGGCCATGGTTATGTTAGCGGCTACGCTGATCGCGGCATAGCGCATGGGCGTTTTGGCATCCTGCTCGGCATAACAGCTCGTGGAAAGGACGCGCGTCCAGCAGAAAGCGACGAGTCCCAGCGCGTAGGCTTGCAGTGTGTGAGCGGTCGCAACACTGTCCATATGCGTGAAACGTCCGTGCTCAAACAGTGTGGTAATGATGGGGTCAGCCAATAACAGCAGCCCCAGCATGGCAGGCAGGGTAATCCACGTCAGCCAGCTTAAACCCTGCCGTAATTCATGCAGGGCGGCATCGGTTTGTTGGCTGGAAAAGTGCGCGGATAGCGTCGGCAGCAGCGCCGTTGCCATGGCAATGCCGAACAATGCCAGAGGCAGTTGCACGATCCTGTCCGAATAATACAGATAGGATACGGCGCCGATCGGGAGCAAGGTGGCCAGAATCGTTCCCACGAGAATATTGATTTGTGTCGCGGCCACGCCAACGACGGCGGGACCAAACAGCTTCAGGGTGCGAATTACGGGTGGGCGATTGAATCTCCATGTAGGTCTGGGCAGCCAGCCAATGCGTTTTAAGGCGGGGAACTGGATACCAAGTTGCAATATGCCGCCAGCCAGTACACCCATGGCCAACGCTCGGGCAGGGTTGTCAAATGAAGGCGCCAGCACGACGGCGGCAAAGATGATCGCGATGTTCAGCAGGGCGGGGCTGGCCGCAGCCACGGCAAACTTGCGGTAGGTGTTCAGTACCGCCCATGCCATGGCCGCCAGCGAAACCATCATCATATAGGGAAACATCCATCGTGCCAGCATCAGGGTTTGCGCCCACCGCTCCGGTTCACCGTGGAAGCCAGGGGCAAAAACAAGCAGTAACGGCGGCATAAACACCATGCCCAGAATAGTGGAGAGGAGCAAAACTAGCAGTAGAAGGCCCGCCAACGCATTGAGAAAATCATGCGCGGCGGCTTCACTCTGTTGACGTTCATCGGCAAGTACCGGTACCAGCGCAACAGTGAGCGTACCCTCGGCGAACATACGTCGGAAGAAATTGGGCAACTTGAAAGCAACAAAGAAGGCATCCGCCAATAGCCCCGCGCCCAAAACGCGCGCCAGAAGAATATCCCGCGCGAAACCCAGAATACGGGATAGCAGCGTCCAGCCACCGACCGTACCCATTGTCTTGAGCAAGCTCCCGCTTTTTCTGGAATTTGACTTGTTCGCACTCATGATGATAATCCGCCGCCCCTTTGTGTGTCAGCAAGACGTGTGTTCGTGATTGATCAGGCTGGCGAGCCTACGCATGTACATACAAAGCGGAAGGGGGTGATGTTTTTTATGCCAGGCATCAGAGTTGATTCTGAAGATGCATTTGAAATTGCGCTGAAGCGTTTCCGTAAACAAGTGGAGCGCGCGGGCGTCATCAGCGAATGCAGGCGCCGCGAAGCTTATGAGAAGCCGTCCATTGCCATAAAGCGCAAGGAAGCCGCAGCCCGTAAACGCTTGATGAAGCGGTTGCGCCGAATCCGCCGCCGTGAGGCACGCGATTTTTAGCCTTGCATATGACCACTGGATGACTCGCTGTGGCACGATTTGTGGGTAAAGGGCGGGCCTTGGCTGAACAGTAAGAAGAAAAAATGCCGGGTCTTTTTGCCTGGCATTTTTCTTTGGAGGAACATATGTTAATTCAACGTATTACTGAAGACATGAAAACCGCGATGAAGGCGGGTGAAAAGGAAAAACTATCCGCCATTCGCATGTTGCGGTCTGCCATCAAGGATAAACAGATTGAACTGGGGCATGAACCCTCCGAAGAGGAACTGCTGGCCCTGATTGCCAAATTGGTGAAGCAGCGAAACGATGCCGCACAACAGTATGCGGCAGGGGGCAGAGGCGATCTTGAGGCCAAGGAACAGCGCGAGGCTGAACTCTATAAGACCTATCTCCCCGAACCCTTGAGCGAAGAAGCATTAGGGAAAATCATTCAGGAAACCATGGATGATACGGGTGCGGCCAGTATCAAAGACATGGGTCGGGTGATGGCGATGATTCGGTCAAAGGTGCAGGGTCGTGCGGATATGGGCAGATTGTCGGCCATCATCAAGGCACAGTTGTCAGGAAAATAAATACAAGCGGAGCAGTAAGGATCTGTAAATAAATAACATGGCCGTTTATACGCCTGAATATGTGCCAGATTGTCGTGATGCGATTGAACAAAATATGAGATGTAGTTGTCTCTACATCGAATATTTTGTGATTGAGCAGCGCGTCAAGATGGTGCATAGGCTGGATGGAGAAATGGCTATGTTATTTATTTACAGCTCCTAAGCAACCTTCCGTGTTGAATTCTGTCTTATTGTCGGCTACATAAGGCTATGGTGCATTTTCCTGTTTCATTCCTGGATGAGGTTCTGGCCCGTACGGATCTCGTTGAACTGATTGCGCGTCACGTGCAACTGAAGAAATCAGGTGCGAATTTTATGGGGCTGTGTCCCTTTCACCATGAGAAGTCTCCTTCGTTTTCGGTTTCAGCCGACAAACAGCTCTATTACTGTTTCGGTTGCGGCAAGGGTGGGAGTGCTTTTCAATTTCTCATGGAACATGACGGCTATTCCTTTCCCGAAGCTGTTGAATACATGGCTGAGAAAGCAGGACTCGCCATTCCGGAAGACCATGGTTCCGCGCCACGGGAGGAGGGGGAAAAGAAGCAGGCATTTCATTTGCTCGATCGCGCGGCCAGTTCCTTTTCCAGGGCGTTACAGTCAGAGCATGGCAAATCGGCGCTGGAATATTTTCATCGGCGAGGATTGTCTGAAAATATCATCCACCATTACAGGCTGGGTTATGCCCCGCCGGGTTATGGTTTCATGCGGAGGAGTTTTGGCCAGGATGATGGGGTGCTGGCACAACTGGAAACGGTGGGACTGTTATTCAAGGGAGATCGCGGTTATGCGGACCGCTTCCGTGCGCGGGTCGTGTTTCCTATCCGTGACCGCCGTGGTCATGTGGCGGGGTTCGGTGGACGCTTGATGGAGAAAGGGGATCCCAAATATTTGAATTCTCCTGAAACACCATACTACCACAAATCAGCATTGCTATACGGTTATTATGAGCACCGCGAATCCATCCGCAAACGCAAGCTGCTGGTCGTTGTGGAAGGCTATATGGATGTGCTGGCATTAGCGGCGCACGGGTTGCCCGTGGGGCTTGCGCCGCTGGGCACGGCCATAGGCGAACGACAAGTGCGTGAGATCTTACGCCTGCATGCCGAACCTGTGTTTTGTTTTGATGGGGACCGTGCCGGCAGGCAGGCCGCATGGCGAGCGCTGGAGCGCATGTTGCCGATTCTGCGCGCCGAACATGGACCCGGATTTCTATATTTACCTGATGGGGAGGATCCGGATAGTTTGCTACAGCAAGAGGGGGCCGAGGCTTTTATTCGACGTATGAACAAAGAGACCAAACCTGTGCTGGATACATGGATTGCCGGTTTACGCATACTTGCCGGGCGGGGCGCCGAGGGTCGCGCCCGTATGGCCAAGAAGGCCGATACTATGTTAAGCACCATGCAGGACGATTACCTGAGGCAGGCATGGAGGCAGGAGGCTGAGTCGGCTACAGGCATTAAATTGAAAGAGGAAGGCCGACGTCGGCCTCCCGCGACGGCTAAGAATATCGTTAGTCCATCGGCGGGATTACAGGAAAAATTCCTTGCCGCATTGATCCGAAATTCTAGGCGAATCGGCGTGCTACCGAGGGATGCGAAGAATTTTTTACTTGACGATACTACGTTTAATCATGTATACACCCGCGCTCTGGAATTAGCGGCAGCAAATCAAAACATCGTACAAACGCTCAGGCGCGAGTTTCCGCAAGATGAATATATTCCCCGCTGGGCGAATCAGCCGGATATGACGGACGATGAATTTACCGCCCTGCTGCTGGCTATGGAAAGCGATCATATTGAGCGTCGTTTAAGGCAAGGCGGGATGGGGATCGAAGAAAGCACGCGCTTGAAAAAGCGGTCGTGGAAAATACAACAACAACGAAGAGGTTGATATCAATGCCGAATAAAGAGCAGGTAAAGCTTCGGAATCTGGGTGCTTTAATGGCGCGCGGTAAAGCGGAAGGCTTTATTACCTATACTGATTTGAATCAACATTTGCCTGACGGGCTGGTATCGCCGGATCAGGTGGAGAAGGTCATTAATCTCTTCACCGAGATGGGCATTGATGTCGTGGACCCGGAGCGTGCGCCAAACAGCGGATATAGTATTCGCAAGGATCGTCTGCGCAAGGAAGATTCCGCTTTGCGGGCGGATACGACAACGCTGGGAACCGTGGTCCGTATTGATGACCCGGTGCGTATGTATTTGCGCGAGATGGGAACGGTCGAGTTGCTAACGCGCGAAGGCGAAATAGAGATTGCCCGCCGTATTGAGGAAGGGCGCATGCAGGTGCTGGAAGCGATTTGCCTGTGTCCGGCCACGTTTCGGGAAATTATGCTGTTGGGTGACAAAGCGCAGGAGGAGGATGCCGATCTGCGCCACGTCCTCGATATTGATGACAAGGTGGTCAATGCCGCCGCCATCGCGCAATATGAATCACAATTGAATAAATCGGCCGATGATGACCTGGATGATGATGAGGACGAGACCGATAACAAGAACCAGCCTATCGATCAGGAAAAGCTGGATGAGGCTATCAAGGCGCGCACGGCCACACCGGATGGCACGCCCATGCAGGAAATGGTCATTACCCGTGAAGAACAACTGGGGAAGGCCATTGCGCATTTTAAGGCTGCCAGGGAACTGCATGCCAAATTTCTTAAACAAAAGAAGCAACTGCGTGATAAGCCGGATCACACCAAACTTGCGAGCACACTGAAGCAGACCCTGGAGGAAATGCTTGCCGAACTGGTCAGTATTCCGTTCTCCAGCAGACAGATTGATATGTTGGTGCAGCGGTTCAAGAATGCAGTTGAGCGCGTGCGCAAATATGAGCGGGTCATCCGCGATCTGTCATTGAAAGCAAAAATGCCGCGTAAGCTGTTTATTGAGAGCTTCCCGACCATGGAAAATGACGAGCGCTGGGTAGATACGCTACTGGCTGCCCATGCGGGGGCGGCATGGGTTGAAGCGCTGGAGCCTGTTACCGGTAAGGTTCGGGAAAACCAGCGCCGCATCAAACGTGTAGAGCAGGAGATTGAGCTGGATGTTCATGAGCTCAAACAGGTGGCGCGACGCTTGACCATGGGTGAGGCCAAGGCGCGCCAGGCGAAGCGCGAAATGATTGAGGCTAACCTGCGTCTGGTCATTTCCATTGCCAAGAAATATACCAATCGGGGGCTGGGTTTTCTTGATCTGATCCAGGAAGGAAATATTGGTCTGATGAAGGCGGTAGACAAATTCGAGTGGCGGCGCGGATATAAATTTTCCACGTATGCAACATGGTGGATCAGGCAGGCTATCACGCGCTCCATTGCCGATCAGGCGCGCACCATTCGGATTCCGGTGCATATGATTGAAACGATTAACAAGATGATGCGTGTTTCTCGTCGTATTGCCCAGGAAATTGGTCGCGAGCCTACGCCGGAGGAACTGGCCGAGCATCTGGAGATGCCGGAAGAGAAGGTACGCCAGATTCTCGAAGTGGCCAAGGAACCTGTGTCGCTGGAGACGCCTATCGGTGATGAGGAAGACTCGCAACTCAAGGATTTTGTTGAGGATGAAAATGCCGAAAACCCCCTGGATGGCGCCGTCAATGCAGCACTTGCCGAGGCGACGCTTGAGGTGCTGGGGCAGTTGACCGAGCGCGAACAGAAGGTGTTGCGCATGCGCTTCGGTATTGGCATGAATACGGATCATACGCTGGAAGAGGTGGGTAAACAGTTTGGCGTGACCCGCGAACGCATTCGCCAGATTGAGGCCAAGGCTCTGCGCAAGCTACGGCATCCGTCACGGGCCAAGAAACTGAAGACGTTTGCTGATACGCCGGAGTCGTCATCCGCTGTCGCCTGACCGATGTTGCCGTACGTTAACGTGCGGCAGGTTAGCCGGGCGGGATGTAGATGCGTTCGATGCTTTGCGCGCACCGGGTTGCCGTGTCGATTTTGACCAGTGTGGCATAAATACTGCCGCCTCGTTCTACCGCTTTAAAACGCTGTGGCAGCTTCTGTACCATGCGTGTCAATGCTCCTTCCACCTGCATGCCGATAATGGATTGATAGGCGCCCGTCATGCCGAGGTCGGTTTGGTAGGCGCAACCCCGAGGTCGAATGGTTTCGTCACAGGTGGGTACGTGCGTATGGGTGCCAAACACGAATGAAGCGCGGCCATCAAGATGCCAGCCCATCCCCATCTTTTCACTGCTCGCTTCGGCATGCATGTCTACGATGATGGCACTGACATCCGACGGTATTTCCGTTAATGCCCGGTCAGCGGCACGGAATGGACAATCCCAGGGCCCCATGAAGACCTGTCCGATGAGGTTAATGACCGCGACACGTTGCCCGCTGGCCGTTTCGCGCACTGTCCAGCCGTGTCCGGGCGCATCTTCGGTGAAGTTGGCGGGGCGAATCAGGCGTTCATCCCTATCCATCAGAGGCATGATCTGACGCTGATCCCAACAATGATTGCCATTGGTGAGCACATCAATACCGATAGCGAACATTTCCTCCGCTGTTTTTTCAGTTAAACCGAACCCTGCGGCCAGATTCTCGCCATTGGCGACGACGAAATCCACGCAATGACGGTCAATCAGACCCGGCAGGTGTTCCTTCAATGCGCGTCTGCCTGCCCTCCCTATAATATCGCCGATAGCGAGGATGCTCAATATTTCCGACATTCAATGGTCTCCCGTTCAGTGATAATGGCATCCATTGGAACATCGTGGATTTCAGTCGGAATCGTGGATACTTCCTGGCATGAAAACGCCAGCCCGATAACGGTGATGACCTGTTCAGAGAATTGTTCGAGCCAGCGGTCGAAGAAACCCTTGCCCAATCCCAGGCGGTTGCCCGTGCGGTCAAATCCGGCCATGGGGCAGACCAGCACCGCTTTCCCCAATTCAGGATTCCACAGACGCCCGCTTGCCGATTCTTGCACACCCAAGCTTCCTTGCGTCCATCTGGTATCCTGCCCTGATTCGCGCCATTGCATGGCGGTATGATTGAGAGTGGTCGGCGCGAACAACAGGCTCCGGTTCATGGCCAGTATTTGGCGCGTGTCCACCTCGTCATCCATAGACCGGTAGATCAGCATGGGAACAGTAGTCAGTCCTTGCCGTCCAAGCTGCGATAATAGGGTGTTTCGGATGAGCACGGATGCCGAGGCACGCGCCTCCGGGGTGAGCGAACGCCGACGTATAAGCACTGATTGCCGACACTTATTTTTCATGTTCATGACATTGATATGATGGATGTGATCCACAAGACAAAAAAGGCGCCCCCACGCTGACGTTGCGGCGAAATGTTACCGAACCCTTCACAATGAAGTGGGTGCCGCATCCTGAAGTTAGGTTTCCCGTGATCGCATACGCAACCGGGGATACACACGATCAGGATAGCTAAGCTCCCTTTCAGCATTTATCGGCTCTGGCAATAGGTGCCTTACGCTCAACGCAGGGGCGCTTCCGCTAAACCTTGTGCCTGTAACACTATACCATCCAGCTCAGATAGCAAGCTGCTTAAACCCTGATCCTGTGTTTTTTCTTTTTGCAACAGTTCGCCAGCCAGGTTCAGTGCAACCAGCGCCAAAAGTCGATCCGAAGCTACCGTCGTACCCAGCCTCCGCAATTGATCCACTTGCTCTTGTACCCGTTGTGCGGCAGCCTGAACATGTTCGGGATTATCCTGGGTACGGATGGAAAAACTGCGTCCCATAAGCGTGACCTTCACGGATCCGTTCATTGTTTCGGAGTTCATACCTCAGACTCTTGCGCGTGAATGATCAGGCTGTCCAGCTTTTCCATGGTATGTTCCACGCGCCCACTGGCTTCCCTACGTTTGTCATCCACACCATGCAAATCATTCTCAAGCTGATGAACCTGATCGCGGCGTTTACGCAACTCGCTCTCCGCCAGGCGGACAATTTCCCGAAGTCGCTGATTTTCAGCCATCAGACCTTCCATTTTACGGCGAATCTCCGCCAGCGCCACGGATAGTTTCTCCTTGCGCTCAGCAATTTCATGTTTGAGGTTAACATATTCGGTGTCCGCATCCTGCATGTGTCCATTGAAGCACCAGCGCGCAAGATGGTCAACCATGATGACTTCTTGCGAAGTCATCAGAGCGCCCACGGGTGGACGCGAAGAGCAATAGGCTGTATCTCAACTTATTGGAGCCTCTTGCTTTCTTTTGCGCTTTTGAAGAGGCATTACGGGTTGGCCGACCCTCCAATATTCGCCAGAAAGGGTGCATATCTAATCAGCCAGGCGGCCAGCGTGCTAAAGCTTCCCAGGAACATAAGGATGCCCACGAACATCAGCAGGATACCGGATATGAGCTCAACGACATGCAAGTAACGTCGAAAATTCCGCATCCAGCGAATAAAATGATTGGTTGCCGCCGCCGCCAGCAAGAAGGGGATACCCAGGCCCAGTGAATAGCTTGCGAGCAGCGCAACACCATGCATCACATTATGCTGTACACCGGCCATGGCCAGGATAACGCCCAGAATCGGCCCGACACAGGGTGTCCAGCCAAAGGCAAAGGCGCTTCCCAGCAATAATGCGCCAAGACCGTGCGTTGCCTTTACCCCCTCCGTGTTCAGGTGGGCATCCAGCATGAGAAACGGGATACGGATAATGCCGGTATAATGCAGGCCAAATATGAAGATAATGATACCGGCGATCTTTCCCAATGCCTGCAAATGCACCAGCAACCACTGACCGAGCAGGGTGGCGGATGCGCCAAGTGCAATAAATACCAGACTGAATCCGGCGATGAACCATAGGGACTGTAACAAGGCCCGATGGCGCACATGGGCCTCTTCCGTGCGCAGGGCATCCACTGAAACGCCGCTGATGTAGGAAAGGTAGGCGGGGACCAGCGGTAACACGCATGGCGAGAGGAAGGAAAGCAATCCGGCCAGCAGCGCGCCGGCAAATGAAACTTCAATCAATGAGAATCTCCTTAATCGGGAATTTTACGCATGGATTCTCGCGTCCATGCGGCATATGTGTTGCTGGCATTCACAGGCCACCATATGAGTTCAGGCACTTCATAGGGATGGTGCCCACGCAGCCATGCGATAGCGTCGTCAAGCTTCTCCGCGGTCGTTTTGATCGACAGACGATATTCTTCAACCGACTCGATCTTGCCTTTCCAGGGGTAAACGGATACCACGGGAGCGGAGGACTGAACGCATGCGGCCAGTCGCTGCTCGACCAGGCCATGAGCCAGCGATTCCGCGACAGCCTGACTATCCACGCTGGTTATCAGCATGATCAGGGATGCATCCATGCGCGACACAGTAGCGCAAGC